>JANNRO010000202.1:0-24709 GCA_031401505.1 Planctomycetia bacterium | reverse complement strand
GTCGGCGTCGCCGTTCGGCTTCGCGTTCGGGTCGTCCGTCCCGGTCAATCGTCGTCCCCCTCGGGTTCGTCGCTCGAGAGCACCGAGAGGAAGGCCTCCTGCGGGATCTCGACGCTCCCGACCAGCTTCATGCGCTTCTTGCCCTTCTTCTGCTTCTCGAGGAGCTTTCGCTTGCGCGTGATGTCGCCGCCGTAGCACTTGGCGAGCACGTCCTTGCGCAGGGGCGCGATCGTCTCGCGCGCGATGATCTTGCCGCCGATCGCGACCTGGAGCGGCACCGAGAACAGGTGGCGGGGAATCGCCTTGCGCAGGCGCTTCAAGAGCACGCGCCCGCGGCGCTCGGCCGAGTCGCGGTGGACGACCATCGAGAGCGCATCGACCTCGTCGCCGTTGACGAGGATGCGCATGCGGACCAATTCGCCCGCGACGTAGCCCGTGACCTCGTAATCGAGCGTCCCGTAGCCGCGCGTCGCCGACTTCAGCTTGTCGTAGAAGTCGAAGACGATCTCGGCCAGCGGGACGTCGTAGACCAGCATCACGCGCGTGGGCGAGAGGTACTCGGTCTTGACGAAGACTCCGCGCTTCTCCGTGCAGATCTGCATCATCGCGCCGATGTACTCGGCGGGCAGGATCATCGAGCAGCGCGCGATCGGCTCTCGGAACTCCTCGATGAAGTTCGCCTCGGGGATGTCGGAGGGCTTCTCGACGCGCTTGACGATCTTGTCGGTGCGCAGGATCTCGTACGTGACGTTGGGCGCCGTCTGGACGAGGTCGAGGTCGGCGTCGCGCTCGAGCCGCTCCTGGACCACTTCCATGTGGAGCAGGCCCAGGAACCCGCAGCGGAACCCGAAGCCCAGCGCCTCGGACGTCTCGGGCAGGTACGTGAACGAGGCGTCGTTCAACGCCAGCGTGTCGAGCGCCTTGCGCAGCGCCTCGTAGTCCTTGGGATACGTCGGGTAGAGCCCGCAATAGACCATCGGCTTGGGCTCGCGGTAGCCCGGGAGCGCGACGATCCCGGCGGCACGGAGCGACTCGACGACGGTGTCGCCGATGCGCACGTCGTGCAGCGCCTTGATGTTGGCGACGACGTATCCCGACTCGCCCGCCCGCAACTTCGTGCCCGGCTCGTGTGCCGGGCGCAGCACGCCGACCTCGATGACCTCGTACTCGGCCTGCGCGCCGAGCAGCCGGATCTTCATCTTGGGGCGGATTTCCCCGTCGATCAGCCTCACGTAGATGATGACGCCGCGATAGATGTCGAAGACGGCGTCGAAGAGGAGCGCCTTCAACGGGGCGTCGGGGTCGCCCTCGGGGGCGCGCACGCGATCGATGACCGCGTCGATGACCTCGAGCACGCCCTTGCCGGTCTTGCCCGAAGCCCAGAGCACGGTCGTCGGGTCGATGCCGAGGACGGTGCGCATCTCTTCGAGTGCGCGCGCGGTGTCGGCCGTGACGACGTCGACCTTGTTGAGCACGGGGACGATGTCGAGCCCGGCTTCGAGCGCGAGGTAGGCGTTGGCGACCGTCTGGGCTTCGACGCCCTGCGTGGCGTCCACGAGGTGGATCGCGCCCTCGCAGGCGGCGAGCGACCGGGAGACTTCGTAGGTGAAGTCGACGTGCCCGGGGGTGTCGATCAGGTTCAGGATGTACTTCTGCCCCGCCTTGACGTGGGCTAGGCAGACGGCCCGTGCCTTGATCGTGATGCCCCTTTCCCGCTCGAGATCCATGTCGTCGAGCATCTGGTCTTCGTGCTCGCCCTTGCGGACCAGGCCCGTGACCTCGAGGATGCGGTCGGCCAGCGTCGACTTCCCGTGGTCGATGTGGGCGATGATCGAGAAGTTGCGTAGGTGAGTCTGGGGTCCGCGCACGTCTGGTTTCAACTCACCGGGGGGCACCATCGTCGTGGCGCGTGGTAGGTCGGCGGATTGTACGGGTCGATCTGCGGTCGCGGCCCTACGAGCCGAGAGCACCGACGCCGAGGTCTCGGTTTGCGGCGGCGAGCGAGATTCCAGAGAGCCCCCGTCCGGCCCGGGAAGCGGGGTGCTGGCGTCGCTCCTGCCCTTTCAGCGGTTCGACGACGAGCCTGGGATGCGTGGTCGCCGCCTACGCCGAGGAGTCGACTTTCCTGTCCAAGAGCCGGCGGCGAAACTCAGCTGAACATGGAGCATGGGGCTTTGGCACGGGGGGTATCTCCTAACCCCCAGTACCCGACCCTCCATGAGACTCAGGGCACCCCATGGGACGGTGGCGCCGGTTCCGCAGAACATCTCGTGGGGTGGCCTCGCCCCTGCCGCGGCAGACTCCGCCGGCGTCGACAACTCGAACGACGCGTGCGGTTCGTCGCGACGCGCAGCCGTGCTACGTCTGGGCGAGTTCGTGCTCCCGGCACACGAGGCGGGTATCCGCCGCCCGCAACGCCTCGCCCGTGAGCCCGCATCGCAACCGCGCGCCATCCTCATGGATGAGGTGGCGGCAGGTCCCGCAGAGGCCGAAGGTCCGGCCGCCGCGTGCCCGCTGGAGCGCCGTCAAGACAGCCTCGAGGGTCGCCCCGACGTCGGGGCCCGCAGTCGAGAGTGAGCGCAGGAGAGCATCGGGTCGCAACGCCTGCGCCAGCGCCGCGTCGCCGCGCTCCGTCGTTGCCAGACGTACGACCCGGCGATCGTCGGCGTCCCGCGTCGCCGAAACGAGTCGACGCCGGACGAGGTGGCCGACGGACTGGGAGACGGTCCCCCTTGTCGCCCCGAGCCACTCCGTCACCGCCGCGGGCGTGTCGCTGTACCGGTTGCACCGGGCGAGATAGCGCAGGATCTCCAGGTGAACCGGCTGCAGCCCCGCCCCGGCCGCCGTCGCCCGCTCCTCGACCCGGACGAGGTTCGCGAGGCGCTCGAGGAGGTCGTAAGCGCGGGCGGAATCCACCCCTCGATCCTATCGACTCGAAATGATCTAGACAAACCCGGCCCGCCTCCTTAGCCTCCGTTGGTGTCGAGTCGACATCGTATTCGCCCACTCGGGCGGACCGATCGGCTCCGGAGGTCATGCCATGACGAAGGCAGTCTTTTTCCACGCAGGATGCCCGGTCTGCCTGAGCGCGGAGCGCCAGGTCGCGACGGCGCTCGACCCGAAGCGCTACCAGGTCGAGGTCGTGCACCTCGGCAAGGACAAGGCTCGGATCGCCGAGGCGAGGCGCGCGGGCGTCGTGTCGGTCCCGGCGCTCGTGATCGACGGCGCCCCGTTCCACATCAACTTCGGCGCGAAGCTCTCCGACCTCGAGGGCGGATCCAAGTAGCTCGGTCGAGGCAAGGCCCGGCGGCGGCGCGAGCGTCTCGGATCACCCCGATTCGGGCGTACGGCCTCGGGCTTCGGACCCCCACCGGCCGTTCGCGCCCGCGCCGTGCCACGGCGACCGCGATCGACGCCCGCCCCTCCGCCCTCACGGGCGGGGGCGCTTCGGCAGCTCGGGTACGCGTGCACCGGCCAAGCGAGTCTGCGCGGGCACCCGCGGTGATGTTCGCTAGGTGATCGCAACGTTGACTAACCCTGTTCAGGCAACGCCGACCCGTCGCGCCCAGGGAATGGGAATCTGAATCGCCCGGGGGTGCGCGGTTCGCAGTCACGCGCTCACCCCGACGTCCGCGTCCTATCTTCGCGCGAGCGCCTCGACCCGCGGCGCGAAGACGTAGTTCTCGAGGTGGACGTGCGTGTGGAGGTCGGCCTCGAACGCCGCGAGGCCGGTGAGCATCTGGCGGTAGCTCGCGCAGACGTCGGCGGGCACCGCGTAGCCGTTCGTCAGCTCGTGGAGGCGGTGGAGCGCGGCGCCCACCGTCTCGTGCTGCGACTGCATCAGCGAGAGCGCCGGAAGGACGTCTGCCGAGAGTGCCGGCTTTCCGGCCTCGATCGCCGGGAAGAGGCGGCGCTCCTCGAGCTCGAGGTGGGGAGGGATGTCGCGAGCGAGCGCAGCATGGAGAACGGAGAGTAGACACCTCCGTCAGTTCGGGGTGGTTGGCGCCGTGGACGACGCGCACCTTCTCGATGATCGGCGCGAGCCGCGGCAGCGCCTCGCGCAGGTAGACGTGGTGCGTGGCCTCGATGTGGCCGAGGAGTCCGCCCAGCGGTGCGTCGGCCCAGACACGGTCGCTCGTGGGGGCGGGCGCCTCGCGCACGGCCTTGAGCTCGGCGAGCAGGGCGTCGACGTCGCGTCCCTTGGCCCGCGCCGCATCGCCGAGCGGCATCGAGCCGCCGCAGCAATAGTCGAGGCCCGCGCGCTCGAGCACGCGTGCGGTAGCGGGCCGGTCGGCGACGATGCGGCCGATCGGCGTCGTGGCGGTCCAGACGGCGCTCGACGTCGCGGGTGCGGGCGCCGAGGGAGATGGCGCGGACCGAGTCGGCCCGACGACTAGCGGCGCGGAGACGACCGCCGGCGCGGATGCGGGGGGCGGGGCGCCCGAGATGACGGCCGGAGCACGCGACCGACGCGAGCAGCGCGGGGACGATGACGACGAGCGGGGAGCGGAGTTTCATCGGGGGACTTCCTTCGGGGGAATCGAGATCAGGCGGAAGAGGCCGCCGAGCACGTCGTCGGGATCGGGCCGTGCCGCGGACCGCTGCGCGAGCCCCGCGCGGCTCACGAGGGCGTGGATCGTGGCCGTGAAGACGGTCAGGAGGACGCGCGGACTCACGGCGGAGCGCAGCGTCTCGCGAGCTACGTAACGCGGCCCGCGCTCGCGACCGGGGCGGTGTCGATGAGGGACGACGGGCGGGTCATGATCGCCACCCCGCCCGATCCGCAGACGGGATCGGCGTCCGTGACGATGGACGCGCTCGACTTCGTCCACGCGGTGGTGACTCAGATCCCGGATGCAAGAAGGCACCTCGCGCGCTACTACGGTGCATATTGTCACCGCCGACGGGCGGCGGTGCGCGAGAAGCACGGAGTGGCGCGAAAGGTCGCGGCTGCGAGCGCGACTGACACCGCGTCGGTCGCCGCGCCTCCCGATCCCGTCACGCCCGCCGAGCCCGGCTCGGCTGAGGCGAGGAGGCGCTCGGCGTGGGCGAGGTTGTTGCGCAAAGTCTTCGAGGTAGACCCGCTTCGTTGTCTCACGTGCGGGGGCGAGATGAACGTGGTCGCGTGGATCACGGACCGCGCGGTGATCGACCGCATCCTCGCGCACCGCGAGAAGGCGGGGCTCACGTCGCCGTTCGAGGCTCGCGGTCCGCCACGAGGCGGGTGAGCGCGCGCGTCGCGCCAGTCACTCGAGCCATCCGGACGGGGTCCCGACGGGCGCGGTGATGGGGGAGGTCTGGACCGAGCGCGGCGAAGGGCGGAATGATGGGGGCGACGGGGGCGGAGCGGCGCTCTTCGCGCGCGTTAGCCAGCCGATGAATAGCGGGCGACGGGGGGCGACGGCTCTGCGAGCGCATCCGTCCCCTCTCGGAAGGGACGAAGGCGCATAAGATAGTCCGTCGTGTCGTCGAACGCCTCCCACGCCGGGGTCGATTCAAATCCCGAGGTATCCCTCGAGCGAGATTCGCGCGTCGCGTACGCCTGGGCTCGCCTGTACGTTGATCCGGCCCGAGCACTCCGGTCGGCGTGGCGGCTCGCGTATCTCGCAGGGCATCTGGCGAAGATCCGAAAGCAACGGGGCGCCTGGACGGGTGTGGGCGTCCTTTTCGGCCTGCTGCCCGTGCCGGTCCGGCTTGTCGCGTCGGGAGTGAGGGTGGGGGATCGCTACTCGACGGTCTCTTGCCCCGACGCCTCGGCGCCTCCGATCGCGGCGGACGCCCGTCGATGACGGCTCCGGCGCCCAAGGTCTGGTTCGTGGGGCTCGACTCGATGGACCCCGACGTGCTTCGTGAAGCCGCGGCGAGCGGAAGGTGCCCGAATCTGGCCGCGCTCTTCGCGCGCGGGAGCGTCGCCACGACTCGAAACCCGCTCGGCCTGTACGCGGGGGCGGTCTGGCCGTCGTTCTCGACCGCCACCGGATGCGCGCGACACGGGAGGTTCTGCTACCTACAGCTCGAGGAAGGTGGGTATCGACCCCGCCCCTACCGAGCGCATCAGCTCCGGGGCACACCATTCTGGGGGCGTGCGAACGAGGCGGGCCTACGGACGGTCGTCGTGGACGTCCCGAAATCGAGGTTCCTGGGCGATGTCGCGGGCGCCCACGTTGTGGACTGGGGCACGTCCGACCCGGACGAGGACGGTTTACGCGCGTCCCCGGCGACCTTCGAGGGGCGTATTCGATCCGAGATCGGCCTTCCGCGCTTTCGCTCCTCCGACGAGGTTCGTCGGACGGCGGGGGAGATCGCGACGTTCCGCGACGACCTCGTGGATCGGGCGATCCGACGCGAGGCAATCGTCCGTGCCGCGATCGAGGGATTCCGCCCCGACCTCGTCGCCGTCGGCATCACGGAGGCGCACTGCGCCGGTCATCAGCTCTGGCATCTCCACGATCGGGCCCACCCGCGGCACGACCCTGGGATCGTCTCCCAGATCGGCGATCCGATGCTCGACGTGTACGAGGCGGTGGACGCGTCGGTCGGACGGACGCTCGCACTCGCGCCGGGAGACGCGCGCATCCTCGTCCTCGCGAGTCACGGGATGGGAGCGCACCACGACGGCGTGGCGTGCTTCGACGAGGCGCTCGAGCGACTCGAGCCGTCGCTGCCGCACGGGCGCAGCCCGTCCCTCTACGGTCGCTTCGCACGCCTCCTCGATCGCCGGGTGACCCGTCGGTGGAGCAAGCATCTGCGCCGCAGGACCGGCCACGGGCTCCCTCTCCCGACTCGGGCGGCGGGTCGGACCTGCTTCATGATCCCGAACAACGAAGCGTGGGCGGGCGTGCGCGTGAACCTCGTCGATCGGGAGCCTCACGGCCGCATCCGTCCGGGGGCGGAGCTGTCCGCGTACCTCGATGCGCTCGCGGTCGGGTTGCGGGAGATGACGAACGGGGCGACGGGCAGGCCCGTGTTCGGACAGATCGTCCGAACGGAGGACGCGCATCCCGGGCCTCACGTCGCGCCCATGCCAGATCTCATGGCGGAGTGGCTGCGCGATGCGCCGATCCCTGCGATCGTCTCGCCTCGAATCGGTCGAGTGGAGGGGGCGTACCGGGGGCTTCGTACGGGAGACCATCGCGAGGACGGGCTCGCAATCGTCGTCGGGCCCGGCATCGAACCGGGCGCGCTGCCCCAGCCCGTCGCCGTCGAGGATCTCGCGCCGACGCTGCTCGCGTGGTTCGGCGTGGACTGGCCCGGGGTAGATGGCCGTCCCGTCGCGAGCTGGTGTCCGGATCGGGTCTGGGCCGCCCCCCCGGGCGTAGTGACAGCTTGAGGCACGCGCGCTTCCCCAGACAATTCACGCCCTCGCGGCCTTCGAGTCGACTCCGGACTCCGGCGGTGACGATAGGCTGCGCGTCGGCCTGGTGGCAGCTCGTCAGGCTGGGTCCCGAGATCGCAGAGTCCGCCGGGGAGACGTCGAACGATGCGTCGATCCGGAGGGTTCTTCCTCGTTGATGCAGGACCACGCGCCACACCAGCACTTCGCCGACGCGCAGGATGACGGCGCCCTGTTTTCACTACAGACGGCTTGCGCACCACCGCGGGCGAGAACCAGGGCGGCCCGAACGGCTGGCCTCCGGCGGGAAGCGTCAACGAGCAGATCGACGAGATCCTCGCGGCGATGTGGGACGAGGGCCCGGGCACCGGCGCCGTGCACGGCCACTGCAGCAACATGATCAAGACGGCGTTCGGGCGGGTGGGCGTGGGCCTCGTCTTGGGCAGCAACGGACGCCTCTACTTCACGAACGACTGCAGCGACGGACGACTCCAGTAGGATCCGCGCCCCAACGAGGGCCTGTCGTGCACGTCGAGAACATCCGAATTGCTCCGGCGGAACCCGGTCGCGTCCGCTCCCAGGCAGTCGTGCGGTACGACGACCGGCCCGGGCGGCCCGAGGTGATGTGGTTCGAGGTGCCGGCAGCGCTGGCGGACAGCGTTGATGGAGTGACGGGAAACGCCTTTTTCGCGGCGCTGCTTCCGCTCGCGACAGTTCTCGAACAGGGTCTTGACGTGGCCGCCCCCGTGGATGAGCTGCTGCTCGAAAACGCGCCGGCCATTCGTGCGATGTGGGCCGGCTGGTACGGGACGCGGACCGACCTGCCGATCTCGGCCCCCGCGCGCCCTCGCCGCGCGGCAGGACCGGCGCGCCGCGTTGCGTTCTTCTCCGGAGGCATCGATTCGACCTTCACCGCGTGGCGCGGCGCGGGCCTACTCGACGGTAGCCCGGTGACGCTCGACGAACTGCTCTTCATCGAGGGGTTCGACATCGGGCTTCGCGAGACGGCGAGAGTGGACGCTGCCCTCGCGAACGCACGCGCGGCGGCGCTCGACATCGGCCTGCCTCTTCACGCCGTGCGAACGAACCTTCGCGACACCCGCTGGCGCGAGGCCGACTGGACGCTCCTCTCGCACGGCCCCTGCCTCGCCGCCACCGCCCTCGCTTTGGGCGGGCGGTACGGCGAGGCCCTCATCGCCTCCTCGGTCTACGGAGGTCGAGACGTGCCGTGGGGATCCCATCCGCGGACGGACGCACTGCTCTCGTCCTCTACGCTCCTGATCCGCGACGACGGCCCCCAGTTGGATCGGATGACCAAGCTGCGCCTGCTCGCGCATCATCCGAAGGCGGTCCGCCACCTGCGGGTCTGCTGGCACTCCATCGCGGGAGGCAACTGCGGTCGCTGCCGCAAGTGCGTCCTTGCGCGGGTGATGCTCGACATGCTGGCCGGCGACGCCGCCTGTCCCGGCATCCCGCGCGTGCCGGATCACTTGGCGCTCCTGCGAGCCCTCCCTGTCGAGTCCGGCGATGAGCGAAGCGATATGACCGAGGTCCACCGTGAGGCGCAGTCACGTGGCCGAACGGATATCCTCGCAGCCGCCGCCCACGCTCTCTCCGGCGACCCGACGGTCCGCGAATGCGTCTCCCTCCACATACCGAGATCCATGCGTCCTCCCTGGTGGAAGCGCGTCGCAGCGACCCTGTCCCCATGAGCCGTGTCGCGCGCATCGAGCGGTACGAGAGCGGGCCGTGGCGCGGCGTGCGCGCTCGGGTGAACGGGTCGGAGATTCGGTTCGAGTCGGCAGACGAGGTCCTCGCGCCGTCCGCAGATGCGTTGGCGAGCGCATTTCTCGTCCCGGCGCTCGAGGCGAGGCGTATCCACCGTGGACGTCTCGGCCCCTGCGCTGATGGAAGGTCGTCTCCTTCACCTCCCACACCTCGGTCCCCTTATCCGCGGTCGCGGCCCTACGAGCCTGGAGAATTCGTGCGCAGCGCACGAATCTCTTGACCCAGAGCGCGGAAGGCGAGTCCCCTGTGGCTCACGGCATCCTTTTCGGGGGGAGTGAGGTCGGAGAAACGAACGCCGGGCGCGGGGTGGAGGGGGCCAACGTGGTGGAAGATCGGGTCGTAGCCGAATCCGTGCGTGCCGCGGGGGGGACCCCGGACGACGCCTTCGACCCGTCCGGTCCCTTCGACGAGGACGTTCCCGTCCGGGCCGACGACGACGGCCGAGCAGACGAACGCGGCCTTCGGGTCGACGAGACCACGACGCGCGATCTCGTCGAGAAGCTTCGTCGTGTTGGCCGCGTCGGTCGCGTCCGCGCCTGCAAAGCGAGCCGATTGCACGCCGGGTTCGCCACCGAGCGCCTCGACCTCGATGCCCGAGTCGTCGGCCATCGCCGGTCGGCCGAGTGCACGCGCGGCGGAGTGCGCCTTCAAGATCGCGTTGTCGCGGAACGTCGAACCGTCCTCGACGACGGGGGGCAGTGATTCGGGGACCGTCACCACGATGCCGAACGGCGCGAGGATCGCCTCGATCTCGCGCGCCTTGTGCCGATTGGTCGTCGCGAGCGCGATCCGAACCGGCGACGGGACCTGCGTCCGATTCATGACGTTCTGCCCGGCCTATGCCCTAGGTACGCCGGCTCACGAAGCGAGCACCGATTTCGCGCGCGCGAGGACCTTGTCGATCGCGCCCTGCGCCAGCACGAGAAGTGCGGCGAGTTCGTCGCCGTCGAACGGGCGTCCTTCGCCCGTGCCCTGCACTTCGATGAACTTGCCCGAAGCGGTCATGACGACGTTCATGTCGACGTGGGCGTCGTGGTCTTCCTTGTAGTCGAGGTCGACCACCGGAGTCGAGCCGACGATGCCGACCGAGATCGCGCCGATCGGGTCCTTGAGCGGCCAGCGCATCAGCGGCTTGTTGAACTTGTGGCCCTTGATCGCGTCCACGACGGCCAGGTACGCCCCGTTGATGGCGGCCGTGCGGGTGCCGCCGTCGGCCTCGAGGACGTCGCAGTCGATCCAGATCGTGCGCTCGCCGAGCGCCTGCGCATCGAGGACCGAGCGGAGCGAGCGGCCGATCAAGCGCTGGATTTCGTGCGTGCGGCCGTCGACGCGGTTCGTCGTCGTGCCGCGCTGCTTCCGGTCCGGGGTCGAACCCGGGAGCATCGAGTACTCGGCCGTCAGCCATCCCTGGCCGCGCCCCTGCATCCACGGGGGAACCCGATCCTCGACGGAGGCCGTGACGAGCACCTTCGTGCTTCCCGATTCGTAGAGCACCGACCCGGGGGTCGCCTTCGTGAAGCCGCGCGTGATCTTCACGGGTCGGAGATCGTCGGGGGCTCGGCCATCGTGACGGGGCATGTACGTCGTTCCTAAGGGGCGCGAATCCTACCGAGGTAGGGACCGCGGACGGCGTGTCGGAGGTGGGGGGCGCGGGGGGAGGAGGCGCACGGGGGCTCGCGAGGCACGGGGGGATGGGGAGCCTTCGTCGAGCCGAACGCGGGGACGGCACTTCGCGCGGGAGGGCGGACGTCAAGATCCGCGAGCCTTCGGGTCGATACGGACTGCGGTGGCACCGCGGGGGCGGTGCGAGGCGTAGGGACAGATTGGAACCCCCCCATGCTGGATCGCGCAACCGAACCCTGCCTCGTGACGATCGAAGTCCACGGTCGGGAGCAGAAGGCCGTCGCCGTGGCGCTCTCGGGCCATCGCGCGGCGATTCGTACGAAGGCGCGCGTCGCGCTCCACGACGACGTTCGACTGTCCATCGATTGGACGGACGGCACGATGACGTCGCTGCGAGGCGTCGTCGCGGAGGTCGTCGCCGATCCCGGGTGTGAGCCGGTCGTTTACGTTCACCTGACGGCGGTCGAGGGCGATTGGCGCCCGTTCCTGACCTACGCCGGGGCCGCCGCACTCGCGCGATAGCGGCGAATCGGCGGGGCTCTCCGACGGACACGGCCTCCCCCGACGGGACAAGCGACAATCGACGGCTCCTCCCGGAGTCGGTCGTGTCGTCGTCGAATTCCGCGCCCCGTCCGCCCACCCTGATCCCCTTCGTGAAGATGCAGGGCTGCGGCAACGACTACGTGTACGTGGACGGATTCCACCATCAGGTCGCTGATCCGGTCGCGATGGCGAAGGCGGTGAGCGATCGCCGCTTCGGCGTCGGATCCGACGGCTTGATCCTCGTGCTCCCGAGCGACAAGGCTGACGTCCGCATGCGGATGTGGAATTCCGACGGCAGCGAGTCGGAGATGTGCGGGAACGGCATCCGGTGCGTCGCGAAGTTCGCCTACGAACGCGGACTGGTCGCGAAGAAGGGCCGGCTGACCGCCGAGACGGGCGCCGGCGTGCTCGGTCTCGACTTGCGCGTCAAGGACGGTCGCGTGGATGCCGTGACCGTCGACATGGGGCCGCCGCGGCTCGAGCGCGCGCTCATTCCGATGGTCGGTTCGCCCGGTCGCGTGATCGACGAAGAAATCCGCGCGGGCGATCGCACGTTTCGCGTGACGTGTCTCTCGATGGGCAATCCGCACTGTGTGACGTACGTCGACGACGTCGCGAAGTACCCGGTCGAACGATACGGACCGTTGCTCGAGAACCACGCCTCGTTTCCGCGTCGAACCAACGTCGAGTTCGTCGAGGTGCGCACGCGCGGCGAGGTGATTCAGCGCACGTGGGAGCGCGGCGCCGGCGAGACGTTCGCGTGCGGAACCGGTGCAGCGGCCGTCTGCGCCGCCGGCGTGCTGACCGGGCGCACCGATCGAACGCTGTTGATCCACCTGCGCGGGGGCGATCTCGAACTGGCTTGGCCCGAGGGCGGCAACCTCTTCAAGACCGGGCCCGCGGTGACGGTCTTCGAGGGAGCGTGGCCCGCGTAGTCGGGTCGCGGTTCGTCCCATGTCCGCGGCGTGCGACACCTGCGGCAATCGGCGTCTCGTGCCCCGGATCGTCGAGGGGATCGACCTCCTCGAGTGCGAACTGTGCGAGGCGCTCCAGGGCGACGACGCGCGGGTCGCGCTCGCGGAAGAGCGACGCGAGGGGCGGGAGCGGGGCTTCGACCCGAGGATCTACCCGCTGGTCAAGGCGCTCGAACTCGTGCCCGCATTCAAGGTGACGGCGGCCGATCCGGGCGGGGCCGAGCGGACGGAGTACCCGTACGTGTTCCTCCGGCTCGCGCCGCAGGGCCTCGTCCCGCTGGAACGGTTGCTGACCAGTCTCGAGATGGTCAATCGTGAGACGAAGCGACGCTGGGTGGTGGAGGCGTCGCTCCAGCGCGGGTTGCTGTTCATCCTGCGTCCGCGCTTCTGGAAGCCCGTGACCGAGATCACCGACGAGGACGTCCGTGACAGCCAGTCCGACCTCGACGTCCTCGCCCGCATCCTGCGCCGCGACGTGAACCTGCCGTGGTGGAAGGCGTAGTGCACGCCGGGAACTCGGAGACGGGCACGTCTTCATTAGCCGCGTGACATGGTGTCGATGCGGTGCGCGGCCGCGTGGAACTCGAGAGGCGCCGTTCCTGTCGCGGAGTCCGCCACTCGACACGCTTGCTCGGAAGTTGAAGAAAACGTGCCTGCCTCCCGTATTCCGACACGCTTGCTCGGAAGTTGAAGAAAACGTGCCTGCCTCCCGTATTCCTAGTGATAGGTGACGAGGATGCTCGGCCGCTCGAGCGGGTTCGCCGCGTCGCAGCGAATCCAGATCCAGTCGCTCAGCGAATTGTTCTCGGGCGCCCCGTCGAAGAACACGCGAACCGTCATCGTCGAATTGTTCTCGTTGAGATTCGAGTTGAGTGCAGCCGTGACGTCGAGGGACTTCGTCTGATCCGCACCCGTCAGGAAGATCGGGAACAACGCCGGCGCGGTGCCGGCGGCGCCGAAGGCGGCGGGGCCGAGGGTTCCACCGAGGTTCAGTTTGTCGGCGAACGCGAAGTCGAGGTTGGTCCACGGATCCCCGCTCTCGACATGACCCTTCATCGTGAGCACGGCACTGTCGATCACGATGTTCGTCGGGACGCCGACCAGGCTGAAACTCAGGAACCCTCGAAACTCGAGGTCGCTGCCGAGAGCGAACTGATCGCCCACGAAGACGAGTCCGGAACTCGCGGCGGAGAACACGAATCCCGCGGAGTCGATGGACCCCGTCTGCGTCATGTCGATGGGCAGCGTGACGGTCAGGACGTCTGGGCCGCCGCCGCCCCCTCCTCCACCGCCGCAGGATGCGAGCGCCGGGAGCAGGGACGATGCCAAAGCCACGCGCAAGACCCGGGAAAACCGCTTCATGATCGGCTCCTCGCGACGCTTTGAGAACGACTTCGAGGACCGGGCCGCAGCGGACCTCAACGGGAGTACTGCGGCCGTCGCGCGGCGGAGACAGACATTCGCTCGAAGGGCTCCGGATTCGGGGCCCGGGGACCTCGGGTCCGTGGCCTGCGACGCGCACACGGATGGGGAAGCGGTCCCCGCTGGTACCCGAACGGCGCCCGAGGTAGATAGCCTCGACGCCGGGAGGCGACCAGGTGGCAGGCCAAGAGACCCCCGCCGAACGCGACCCCCTGGAGTTGCTCACGGAGGAGGTGCTCCGCCGACACCGCGCGGGGGAGGCCGTCGACCTCGAAGCTCTGGCCGGTGCGCATCCCGCGCTCGCCGACGAGATTCGCACGCTCTTCCCGACGTTGCTCCAACTCGAGCGCGCCCGGATCGCCGAGCCCGCTCGCTCGCTCGATCGGTTGGGCCGCTGGCGCATCGTGCGCGAACTCGGTCGCGGGGGCATGGGCGTCGTCTATCTCGCGGTCGACGACACGACCGGAGAGCGGGCCGCCATCAAGCGGCTCGCCACCGACCAGCCCGGCGCCGTGGCGCGCTTTCGGCGAGAGGCGACCGCGGTGGCGCGTGTCTCGCATCCCGGGCTCTGCCGCGTCCTCGAGGTGGCACCCGAGGGCGGCCCTCCCTGGATCGCACTGGAACTACTGGAGGGAGAGACGCTCGCCGATGACTTGCGCCGGCGGCGGCGCGCGCTCGAGGACGGAGCGCCGCTCGCGCACGGCACGCAGGAGATCGACCGCTGGCTTGGCATCGGCGAGCAGGTGGCCCTCGCGCTCCACGCCGCCCATGAGGCCGGACTCGTTCATCGTGACGTGAAGCCGGCCGACGTGATGCTCACGCCCGACGGCCGCGCCGTCGTGCTGGATTTCGGACTTGCGCACGCCGAAGCGGATGCCGACGAGACGCGCATCACGCGCACGGGGGTACCCGTCGGCACGCCGGCCTACATGTCCCCCGAACAGGTGCACGCCGGCTCCGCGCCGGTGGACCGGCGAACCGACGTGTACTCGCTCGGCGCCACGCTCTACGAAGCCATGACGCTCGAGGCACCCTTCTCCGCGCCGACCATTGCCGGACTCTTCAGCCAAATCCTCACCGCGAGCCCGGAGCCGGTCCGGCGTCGCAACCCGACGCTTCCGCGGGACCTCGACGTGGTGCTCGCCACCGCTCTCGAAAAGCGACCGACTCGACGCTACGCCACGGCCCGCGACTTCGCCGACGACCTCGGGCGCCTTCGGCGCGGCGAACGGGTGCGCGCGCAACCCGTGGGTACGGCGCGGCGGCTCGCGCTTTGGGCCGGTCGGAATCCGCGAGCGGCCGCTTCCGTGGCGTCCGTGTTGATCGCTCTCTTGACCGGTCTCATCGTGACGCTGGTCATGCTCGCTCGCGTGGTCGCGGCCCGCGATCGCGAGGCAGCGGGTGCAAGGCACGCGCGCGCTCGCGCGCTCGCCGCGGCTTCCTTCGAGGCGCAGCGAGACGACGCGATGCTGGCCCTGCTCCTGGCGCGCGAAGGCGTGGATACCGAGCGAACCCCGGAGACGATCACGCAACTCCACGCCGCGGTGCACGCGAGCCTCGAGCGCGTGTTGCTCGCGGGCCAGGGCTCGCCGGCCACGTCGATCTCCTGGGACGCGGCCGGAAAGACACTCGCGACCGGTAGCGAGTCGGGTGATGTCCGCCTCTTCAACATCGAGGGTGTCAACCTGCTGACTCTCGGGTCGGGGGCCATCGCCGGCTCCGGTGCAGCGGAGGTCGCGCTCGCTCCTTCGGGCGCCAGGCTGGCGACGCGGCGGGCCGATGGGACGGCACGGTTGTGGCGCGCCGATGGAACCGAACTGGCCGTGCTGGCGCAAGCGGCAGAGCCCGCGAGCCATGTGCGCTTCCTCTCCGACGGCACCGTGGTCGTGGTCGGGCGCGGTGGACGGATCGCGCTCCACGAGCCCGACGGTCCGCTGCGAATCGCCTGGCGCGTTCCCCTCGACGGCGAGGGGAGCGCGGAGGCCATCGATTCGGTCAACGCGACGGCCGAACCGCCGCGCCTCTTCGTGCTGACGCGCGACCGCCTCGCACTGACGTACGACACCGCGGGAAACGAGACCCTTCGGCGCGACGAGAAGCGGAGTTCGCAGCAGGCAGCCCTCATCGGGGGAGGTCGTCTGGCGCTCTTGAGCTCGCCCCTGCCGCCCGCACCGGGCCGACCGGCAGGGAGCGCACACGAGATTCTCCGCGTGCTCGGCGCAGACGGGGCGCCAGAAGGCGAGTTGCGCGGCGAGTTCCGCTCGGAACTCCAATGTTGCGCCGGAGACACCTGGTGGTGCGCCTGGTCCACGTTCGACGGACCCCGCGTGGTGGATCGTGCCCGTGACGGCGTGCGTCCCCTCGATCTGCAGCGCTCGGAACGTCCTGCCCTTCTGCGCGGCTCGCGGGACGGTCGTCGGTTGCTGACCGGTCGGAGGGGCTCCTCTCTCTTCGAGCCGGTTCGCTTCGACACCGAACCGGCCCGGCTCTGGACCCCGACCGGTCTTCCGATTGCCTCGCTCTCGACGGCCGGGGACAGTCTCACCGCGGCCGAGTTTTCCCCGGACGGCACGCTTCTGGCCGTGGCCAGACATTCCGGCGGTCCGGTGGCCTTGCATGCGACGACGCCCGCCGAACTGGCGACGCTGGTCACGCGCTGGCGCATCGGCGACGGGTTCCGCTATCACCCCCTCCTCACCGCCGACGGCAGGCGCATGGTCGCATTTGCGGAGGAACATCAACTCCGGGTGGTGAGCGACGACGGTGAGGTCGGGCCTCTACTGCCGCTGCACATGGCTGAGGACGGCGGGGCACGCATGGTGACCTTGCTGGCGGGCATGGACCGCCTGCTCGTGACCGGGCAAAAGGGCACGGTGACGGCCTACGACCTCGACGGGAAGGTGCGCTTTCGTCAGATGGGTCCGCCGGCGGTGAAGCGCGCCTTCTGGGTGGGCAAGCAGGGCGCGTTCGCTACCTCGATCGCGGGACCGCGCGTTCGATTCCACGCCGTCGACGGGTCGGTCGTCGCCGAGCGCGAGGGCGACTTGGTGGGCCTCGATCCCATGCGGGGTTTCGCCGAAGAGGTGGCCCTCCTGAGCGCTCCGGCGACGGTGACCGTCCACGCACCCGACGGTTCGGTGCTCCGCAGAATGGATCTGCCAAGCGGGCATACGACGGGCTGGTATCACGCCTCGGCGGCCGGACCCGCCGTCCTGGTCACGTACCCGATCGGCGCGCGCGGTCCCGTCCTCGCGATCTGCCGCTGCGTGGACTCCCGCGGGGACACGCGCTGGGAGGCGCCGGTGGGCGGAGTGGGGGTGATGGGCGCGATGATTTCGCCGGACGGCGAGCGCGTCGCCGTCGTGGTCTCGGGCGGGATCAGCTTGCGAGACGGGAACGGCGCCGAGGTCGCCGCTCTCCGACTCCCTGGCGGGATCAGCTGGCTGGCCTTCGATGGCTCGGGACGCCGGCTGGCGGCGACAGCCAGCGACGGGACCGTTCGCGTGTGGGATCGGCAGGGCGTGCTCCAGTTCGGCCTCCCGGTCCAGGGCGGCCCTTCGTATGTGGCCTTTTCGCAGGATGGTCGCCGCCTGGGGACCGTGTCCGCGGCCATGGCCCGTCTGTTCTCCACGGACACCGACGAACTGGAGGCACTGGCGGCCCAGCGCAGCACCCGAACCCTGAATGCGGTCGAGCGCGCTCGGTTCGCGGATCTCCTGGGGCCCCGGCGCTGAGTGTTGCTCGCGCCGGGCAAGCCGCCGGCGACCGTGCTCGCTACACTCGGGCCCCGGAGGGCGATTGACCGCTCGTCACGAACCGACCGTCGAGGAACTGCTCGCGCGCGCAGCGGCCGGCGACCGCGGCGCCGCCGGGCAGGTGGTCATGGCCTTCGACGAGCGACTGCGTCGCGTCGTTCGGATCCGGCTCGACGCCCGGGTGGCGCGGCGCGTCGATGTCGACGACGTGCTCCAGGAAATGCATGTCGAGGCGCTACAGCGGCTGCCGGAGTTCCTGGCGCAACGCGAGGTCCCGCTGCTGATCTGGCTGCGGTTCCTTGCCGTGCAGCGCTGCCTCATCCTGGCGCGGCGCCACCTCGGCGCCGCGGCGCGCGACGTGCGTCGCGAACGGCCGATCGCGGCACAGGCGAGCGACGCCACCTCGATGGCGCTCGAGCACGCTCTCGCCGCGAGTCTGACGACCCCGAGTCGCGCCGCGGTGCGCAACGAGACGCGCGCCGGCTTGCGGATCGCCATCCAGGCGCTCGAGCCGCTCGATCGCGAGATCCTCTGTCTGCGCCACTTCGAGGAGCTGGACAACGCGGAGTCGGCCGCCGTGCTCGGAATCGCGACGGCGGCCGCGAGCAAGCGCTACGTGCGGGCGCTTACGCGGCTGCGCGACGTGCTCGCCGCCGCCGGCCTCGATTCGACGTCCATCGGGCGTTGAACGATGGACGTGCCGAGTCGTCGGTGCAACGCGCGACGCCGTTCGAGATCACTCTCGATGTCGAGCGTTCGCCTCACGTAGCCGTGGGCGGCCCGAACCCGATACGGCGTGAGCGACCCCAGCTCGCCGCAAGTCCGCCGAAAGGAGCGCCGCCAAGGCGTGCAGATCCGTCGGGTCATCGACCAAAGCAGGGGTCCTTCCAGTGCGGCCAGAGCGGATCGTAGTCGTCGTCGCGAAGAATCGGGCGATCGCCGGCGAAGGCGAGCAGCGCCCGCACGAGTGCCGTCTGGGCGCGCAGGCGTTCGTCCACACTCATGCCGATGAACGGCTCGATCGCGGCCCTGGCGCTCTCTTCTTCGCTCGGAGGACGGGGCAGCGCGAACGGCGGCGGGGTACGGGGCGCGTTCACGGACGAATTCTACGACAGGCCGCCGCGGGTGCTCGCCCGACGCCTGACCGGCGCCGTCGGGTCCTACGGGGGAAGGCATTGGGTCGCTGCATGCCCCCGACGATCGCTGGGAGCGGGCGACGGGATCCGCGTCCGAGGATCGTTCCGCCGGGTCAGTCGTGGCGGCGGTGGCGCATCGAGAGATCGAGCGCGGGTGCGCTGTGAGTCAATGCTCCCACCGAGATGCGGTCGACGCCGGTCTCGGCGATCGCACGCACCGTCTCGAGCGTCACTCCGCCGGTCGCCTCGAGGAGGGGACGCGGCGATCGTCGGGCGCGCACGTACGCGACCGCGCGGCGAAGCCCAGCGAGGTCGAAGCCGTCGAGCATGATCACGTCGACGCGCTCGTCGGCGACGGCCGCCAACTCGTCGTCGTTCTCGACCTCGACGTAGATCGGGAAAGCGTCGGGCAGGTTTGCCCGCAGCCGGCGCACGGCCTCGGCGATCGCCGCCGGGCCCGTGCGGCCGAACGCCGCGAGGAGATGGTTCTCCTTCAACATGGCTGCGTCGTCGAGACGGCGGCGGTGGTTCTCGGCGCCGCCGCAGCGCACGGCGTATTTTTCGAGTTCACGCCAGCCGGGCGTCGTCTTGCGTGTGTCGAGGATCTTGACGGGGAGGCCCGCGACCGCGGCGACGAACTGGTGCGTCAGCGTCGCGATGCCCGAGAGCCGGCGGATCACGTTCAACGCCGTGCGCTCCGACCCGAGGACGGCGCGGGCGCGCCCCCTGACCGTCGCCACGACGACCCCGTCGGACAGTGCGACGCCGTCCTCGAGGTGGGTCTCGACTTCGGCCGCCGGATCGAGGATGCGCACCAGCGCCTCGAGGAAGGGGAGCCCGGAGAGGACGCCGCTCGCGCGGCCGAGGAGGTCGGCCGTCGTCGGGCGCGTCTCGGGCACCAGCGCCAGCGACGTCCGGTCGCCGTTCCCGAGGTCTTCCTCGAGCGCCGTCGCGAGGAACGGCAGGAACGGCGTCGGGTCGATCACGCCCGGAGGATACCGGGGCGATCGCGTCGGTCGTCGTCGGCGAGGTGACGGCGCCCGCCTTGCCGAGCGATTCGACGAGTCGCGGGCCGATGCCGTGGATGCGCTCGAGATCGGCAAGGGTCGCCGGCGGACCGTTCGTTTCGCGATCCGCGACGACGGCCGCGGCCCGCGCGGGCCCGAAGCCGGGCAGGAGGCGCAGCCACCACACGGGGTCGTGGGCCACGTCGATCTCGACATCACGCAGGGGACGGGGGGTGGGGGCGGTCCGCTCCGCGCGCTCCAAGTGGCCGATGACGAGCGTCATCAGGAGCGCGATCGAAAGCACGACATCGACCACGCGCCGGGCGGCCTGCTCGCGCGGGTGAACGGGACGACGCGGCCGCGGTAGCGCGGGCGAGCGTGAGAGAAGGGTCGACACGAATCGCACGAGGGAGAGACGCACGAGCGGGGCGGTGGTCACGTTCTTCGTACGCATGGCCCGCGACCCCCGAGCGGGGGTGATCGTCGTCTCCTACGTACAATTCGAAGGTGACCTCGACGCCGGACGCTCCTGTGATCGAGGTGAAGGACCTCCGGCACCGCTATGGCCGGGGTTCTCGGGCCGTGACGGCGCTGGACGGGCTGTCGTTTCGCGTCGGGGCGGGCGAATCCGTCGCGCTACTCGGCGGGAACGGGTGCGGGAAGAGCACGACGATCCGCATCCTCTTGGGCCTCCAAGCCCAGACATCGGGGAGTGCTTCGGTGTTCGGTGGCGCGCCCGGTCGGCAAGCCGCTCGGGCGCAGACGGGCTACGTGCCCGAGGAGGCGCGGCGCCTGCCCGCGCTATCGGGGCGCGAACTGGTCGATCTCTTCGCCCGGCTCCAGGGCATCACGCCCCGAGCGGAGCGCCTTCGTCGCGTGGACGACGCGCTGGCGCGTTGCGGGTTGGCGCCCGCCGCCGCCGCCCGACGGGTCTCGACGTATTCGCGCGGCATGACGCGGCGCGTGGCCCTCGCGGCCGCGTGGGTCGGGCGACCCAAGTTGCTCGTGCTCGACGAGCCGACGAGCGGGCTCGATCCCTTCGGTACCGAGGAAATCCTGGAACTCCTGGCCGAGCACCGTCGCGACGGCGGATCGATCCTGATCTCGACGCACGATCGGGTGACGGCGGTGGGGGCGTGCGACCGGGCCGTCGTGATCGGACGCGGACGCGTGCTGGCCGAGGGGCCGATGTCGCGACTCCTCGCGGGAGACGACTCGCCGTCCTTGTTGCCTCTGTTCCGCCGGACCGACCGTGGATAGATCTCTCGGCGTGCTTCTCGCGGCGCTGCGTCGCCGCGTGCGCTCGACGGGCGCCCGGTTCTTCGTCGGCTCGCTGGTCGTCGGGCTCGCCTGTGCGATCTGGCTTCCGAGTCCAGGCGCCTCCGGAGGCGCCGTCGCGCTCGAGGGCGCGCTGGTCGTGATCGGCATCGCCGCGGGGCTCGCCGCCGCGTCGTCGGCGGGATCGCTCCCCGAGGACCGCGGCTCGGGCATCCACGCGTGGCTCGCCGCGACCGCCTGCCCGAGGGCCGTGCTGCGTGCGGCACCGGCGGTCGCGGGTGTCGTGGTCACGGTCGCCGTATCACTGGGCGCGACCAGCCTCGCGGCGGGGATGCTGGCTTCGTCCGGCATTCACGTACCGACCCTTCGGACCACGCCGCTGGCGGTCGTTGATTCGCGCATCGACGACCCGGCGGGTTCCGTCGGGTCGACGGTCCCGGTCGAGATCGAGTTTCGCCCGCGCTTTCGCTCGCCGGAAGCGGCGAACGTCGGGTCCATCGGGGTCGCGTTCGACGAACGGCTCGGTCCGATCCACCCGGTCACCGTGCGAGGGCGCAACGTCCTCGAGCTGCCGACGGGCCGATCCACACGAGTCCGCTCGCTCGATCCCGGCATCGATCTCACGGTTGTGTCCGCTCGGCGCATCGACGGCTCGGCGTCCTTCCTCGCCAACGTGCTCCGCGCCGGCCTGCTCCTTGGATTGGCGTTGGCGGCCATCGCCCCGATCGCGGTCCTGCTGTCGCGCTTCCTTTCCGCGTCGAGTGCCGTGGCCGCGTCGCTGCTGCTCGCGGGCGTAGGCGTGCTCCACGGCCCCCTCCTCGAGCTCGCGGCCGACGCGCAGGGCGTCGAAGGGGCCTCGATTGCCTCGGCCATTCTCCACGGCGCGACGTGGTTGGCCCCCGACCTCTCCGTCGTCGCTCGCACGTCGGAGGCATTGGTCGGCCACGTATTGTCACCCGCCGCCTTCGCGGGGCTGTCCTCGCCCGCGATCCACGGCGCGATCGCGCTCCTGCTTCTCGCCTTCCTCCCCGCGCGGCGCGTCGACGCATGAGAGCGCGCGCGATCACGCTCGCGGCCGCTCTCCTTTCGCTCGGTTCGGCGGCGGGACTTGCGTCCGTCGGGCCGCGGGATTCCCTCGAGGGCGAGGCCGCGTCGCTCGGCGGTCTGCGCACCGTGCTCGTCGACACGTGGTTCCTGCGTGCCGAGGCGCTGCGCCGACAGGGGCGTGTCGACGAGTTGCCCGCGCTCTACCGCCGCATCCTGGAGGCCGATCCCGACTCCGAGACCGCGATCGACTATCTGGCCGACGTCGAAGCCAACGTCCTGCTCCCGCTCGCGCCGACCGCCGCCGCGCGCATCGCGTGGTGGGACGAGGCCGACGCGTTCCTCTCGCGCGCCCTCGCCAAGCGCCCGGGTTCCGCGCGATTGGAGTTTCGCAAGGCGCAGATCCGTCTGGGCCCCCCGTCGAGGGACGCCGATCTCGCGGCGGAGTTGACGCGTCGAGGGGTGGACGCCCGCCTCGAAGCATTTCGCTTTCTCGCCGATTCCGTCGAACGTGCGCCGTCGCTGGGTCGCGCGGGGCGGGCGCACCTCGATGCCTTCGCCCGCCTGACGCCCGGACTCGCCGCCGAGAGGTACGCGACCAACGCGAAGGGCCTCGACGAGGTGCTCTTCCGTGGACAACAGGTGCTGCGCTCGCGTACCGCGGAGTTCGGGGACTTCACGCTCGACACGGGCGAGAACGCCCTTTCGGCCGGCGATCGACTCTTCGGGGGACTCGGCATCGTCCGCGCCGTGATGGAGTTGCTCGGGCGCAAACCACCCGCACGGGACGACGCGCGCCTCTTCCTCGAGAAGTACGAGAAGGCGGTGGGCCGCGACGATGTCGTCGTCGCGCTCGAGCCGCTCGTGCGCGGGCCGTAGGACGCGGCCGCCCGACCGGCGTCGCTCCGAACACGCCGACCCTCGCCGGAGGTCGCCCGACCCGAGGTCGGCGGCTACCCTTCGTCGTTCCCCGAGGCTCCATGACGTCCGACGACCGCTCCGAATCCATCGTTCTCGCCCGCCGGGTGGCGAATCTCGCGCGCGAGCGCCGCGCGACCGACGTCGTCGTGCTCGACGTTCGCACGCTGGTCGACTACGCCGACGCGTTCCTCGTGATGACGGGCCAGAGCACGCGACAAAATCTCGCCGTCGCCGAGCACATCGTCAAGTCGATGAAGGCCGAGCACCACTACGCGATCTCGAAGTCGGGGCTCGACTCGGGTTCGTGGATCTGCCTCGACCTGGGCGACATCGTCGTGCACGTCTTCGATCCCGAGACCCGCGCCCGCTACGACCTCGAGTTGCTCTGGGCCGACGCGCCGCGCGTCGATCTCGGCCCCGCCCCCGCCATTGTCGACGTCTCGGGCGTGCCGGCCGTGACCGACACGCCGACCGACGTCGAAGACGACGAGGCCGAACCCGCTGAAGAAGCGCCCAAGAAACCCAAACGCCGCCGCGCCGTCCGCCGCGCCGCGGTCGAAGAGGCCGACGCCGAGAACGCGCCCGAGTCGGAGCGCCCGACCGACGAGCAGCTGGCCGTCGAAGCCGAGGCCGGGTCGGACGCGGGCCCCGTCGCCGAACCGGAGACGCCCGCGCCCCGTCGCAAGAAGACCGCGGCGTCGACTGCCCCGAAGACGGCGCCCTCCGCGCGGGGTCGCAAGGGCGCCGCGACCGACGCGCCGTCCTGGACGCCGCCCGTGTCGCGTGCCGAGAAGTGGGTGCCGATCAAGTCGGTGCCGTCCAAGAGGTCACTGCCTCCCAAGAAGGACGCCGACGCGAAGGCCGTCGCCCCGAAAGTGCGGCCCGCCCGATCGGCCGCGACGATCAAGAAGATCCCCGTCGTGCGTCTCTCCAAGGGCCAGAAGCGCTCGCTCGCCCAGTCGAAGAAGCCGACGCGTCGACCCAAGCGGTAGCGCGGGGTCTCATCGGTAGGCACTGGCCATCGAGGGCGCTCGCTCCGCCCGGATTCGGTGGTTGCTTCGCGGGTGGGTCCTGCCCGAGGCGGGCACGGGTCGTGGCCGGCCCGCCGCGCCCGGAGGTAAAATGGGGCTTGTGGACCGTTCGCATCTTCCCGCCCGCGTGATCCGGATGAAGCCCGGTGACCCTTGGCCCGAGGACGAGACTCCGCCGCTCGCCACCGCTGAGGAGCGCTTTCTCTGCACGTGGCGAGTCTCCTTGAACGCGCATGCCCTCACGGGAGAGCCCCTTGTTCCCCCCGAACTTTCGCGACATGTTGCTCGCGTTGTCCGCGGAGAGAGCTGAGTACCTCCTCGTCGGCGGCTACGCGATGGGACTCCACGGATTCAATCGAGCGACGGCGGATGTCGATTTCTGGATCCGGTCGACTCCGGATAACGCCGCGCGCGTGATGCGCGCGCTGCGCGCCTTCGGCACCTCCCTCTTGGGGCTCACGGTGGCCGACCTCTCCACTCCGAAGACGGTGTTCCAAGTGGGTGTCGCGCCCGAGCGAATCGACATCCTGACTTCGGTCTCGGGGGTCGAATTCGACGAGGCGTGGAGTCAGCGAATCATCGGCACATTGGACGGCATCGAAGTTCCCGTCATCGGGCGCCATGCGCTCATCAAGAGCAAGCGCGCATCGGGACGTTCGAAGGACCGAATCGACCTCGACTGGCTCGATCGCCACCCCCCCGTTCAGAAATAGTCATCGATCGGGTGCGCACGGCTTGCTCATCCCGCGGGTTCGTCGCGGCGACCGGATCGAGAGGGCGTTCGAGTCGGGGGCCGCCCCTTCACGCGCTCAGAGATGCGGCGCCGAACGTCTCGCGGACTCGTCCGACGCCGA
>JANNRO010000201.1:0-2389 GCA_031401505.1 Planctomycetia bacterium | reverse complement strand
TCGACGTGCTCCTCGTGATCGGCGGCTTCAATTCGTCCAACACGGGGCACCTGGCCGAATTGGCGGAGGGCAAGCTCCCCTCCTTCCACATCGACGGCCCCGAGGGGCTCGTGTCTCGCACGCGCATCCGGCACAAGCCGGCGCACGCCGCGGCGTCTGCGGTCATCGAGTCGGAGGGCTGGCTGCCGGCCGGCCTCTGGGCGGAAAGCGGCGGCACGGCCGCGACGGGCCGCGCGGTGATCGGCGTGACGGCCGGCGCTTCGACGCCCGACGTGACGATCGGCGCCGTCGTGACGCGCGTGCTCGCGCTGTGCGGGCTCGAGTTGCCGGCCGCGTGAAGGTTCGGCGTCTCCATCCCTTCGACTTGCCGCCGACGGACGCGGCGCGCCTCCAGACCTGGCTGTCCGCGAAGGTCGTGACGAGCGGCACCGTCAGGCGGCCGTTGCGCCTCGTGGCCGGTCTCGACTGCTCGATCGGTGCGGACGGCCACGTGCACGGCGCGGTGGTCGTGTGCGCCGGACCTGATTGGCACGTCATCGAGGCGGTGTCGGCGTCAGCGGCTCCGCTGATGCCCTACGTGCCGGGATTGCTCTCGTTTCGGGAGGCGCCGATCCTGCTCGAGGCGTTGAAGAAACTCCGGATCACGCCCGACCTTTTGCTGGTCGATGGCCACGGGATCGCGCACCCGCGCGGGCTCGGGCTCGCGGCTCATATCGGGCTCCACGTCGACGTGCCCACGATGGGCGTCGCGAAAGACGTCCTGATCGGCGAGCACGGCAAGCCGGGGAAGAAGCGCGGCGATTGGGTGCCGCTGCGAATCGGGCGCAAGCGGATCGGGTTGGTGCTGACGACCCGCGACGGGACCAAGCCCGTGTTCGTGAGCGTGGGCAACGGCATCGGCCTGTTTCCGGGCGCAAGGCGCGTCCTCGACACGGCGACGAAGTACCGCCTCCCCGAGCCGATCCGTCAGGCCGACCGCATCTCACGCAGACTCGCGCGAGCCGCCGGACGCGTTTCCGCGTCGTAGGAATGTGACCGCTACGCGTCGACGGCCGAAGTCGAGACCTCGGCGATCCCGCCGAGGAGCGCGTGCCACTGCGCGGCACCCACCTTCGCCTCGAACCGTTCCTGGGCTTCCTGCCAGAGCGGCACACAGCGGGTCAGCACACCCTCACCCTTCGGTGTCAACCTCGCCACCGCGGTCTTGGCGGGCGGGCGGACGTCGATCTCGACGAGCCCGAGTTTGATCATCGGCTGCAGGCTTCGGGTGAGCGTGCTGCGGTCGACGCCGAGGGCCCGGGACAGCTTGGGGAGGCTCGGAATTCCGCTGGCGCGAATGGCGGCGAGCGCGACGAACTGGGTCGAGCGAAGCCCCCCCCTCCCGAGAACCTCGTCGAACAGGCGGGTCACCGCCCGCGACGCCCGTCGCAAGTTGAAGCAGGCGCACACCTTCATGGCGGCGGCGCAGGTCGTGGGATCGACGGTCGCGATGAGAGCCCCCGGAACACCGGTCAGAAGCACAAGCCCGACCGATCGTAACCGGGGGGGCGACCATCAAAACGCGTGGAATCGTCCGACGCATCGGCCCATCCAGTCGATCGGCACCCGACGAAAGTCCTTTGCCCACGTTGCCGAGCTTGGTTACCATGGAGTGCGCCTTGTGGGCACAAGGCGTAGACACGGGCCCGGCAGCAGGTGGGATCACCGTCCCTTCGTGGGCGGCTGGAGATTCCCATGCACGGCGGCTTCTCGGCGCGGGTACTCGCGCTGGCGTTCCTCGGATTGGCGTCCTCGGCCTGCGGCGGCTACAGCAGCAAAGGCAAGTACTACCCGCCCGCCGTCCCGCAGTTGCTGCTCGAGGGAAACCTGTCCGGCGAGGCCGTGACCACCGTCGTTTCGGCGGCGGCCAAGGGCGCGTCCCTCTTCGAGTTCCACAGCAACGGCAACGTGTCATTCGCCGTAACGGCCGAAGCGTCGTGGGCAGCCGGGATCACGGGCGTCCACATCCATCGCGGGGACCCGGGGTTGGACGGCCCGGCCGAAATCGACGTCCTCGGTGGAGGGGCCGTCTTCGACCCGGTCACGCGAACGGCCACGGGTGCGCTCTTGGTTTCCGCCTCGCTTGCGAGCGAGATCATCGTCAGCCCGGCGTACTTCTACGTACAGATCACGACGACGTCGGCACCGAGCGGTCTCGTGCGGGCCCAGCTGGCCGTCGCGACATCGAGAGAGGTCCACGTCCTGATGCGCGGTTCCGAGGAGACGACGATCGTCGACGCGACCGCGCGAGGCGCGGCGACGTACGCCATGGCGCTCGACGGGTCGGTCCACTACGTCCTCGCGATGGCCGGTCCCGCGATCGCGCAGTTGACGGGCGCTCACATCCACT
>JANNRO010000200.1:0-1886 GCA_031401505.1 Planctomycetia bacterium | reverse complement strand
GACCGTGCCCAGGAGATCAACCGACGCCGAATTCGCGGACGAGACCATCGTAGGCCCTCCTCCTCCGAGGAATCGGCCGCGAACATCACCCTGACGAGGGGTCTCGACTCGCTAACTGGACGGGCATGGTGTCAGACACTTTCGAGAAAACCTTGGCGGCGGGGGGTCAACTCTTCGACACGGCATCGAGACCGAATGCCCGTACGGACTCATCAAACCCGATCGAAGCCGGCTCGATCGTCAGAGTTCGTCGTCAGAAATGGAGGTACTCGGACGCGAGCCAGCGAGCGG
Source organism: Planctomycetia bacterium (assembly GCA_031401505.1). Lineage (GTDB taxonomy): Bacteria > Planctomycetota > PLA2 > PLA2 > JAEUHO01 > JANNRO01. Next base: position 1,595 of record JANNRO010000200.1, on the reverse strand, counting down.
GCAGGCGGGGAGCGTCGACGATCGTCTCCCCGATCGCCGTCGCGTCGCCCGCTGCAGCCACGAGCCGCTCGGAGAGCGCCTTCGGAAACCGGCCCGGAAGCTTCGCGAGTTTGACAACGAGCACGTCGGCCGTCGTCGTCGCGGCGGCACCGCCCGCGAGGTCGGTCTTGGCCTTCTCACAAAGGGATAGGACGGTCTTCCAGGCGACCGCACTCGAACTCGTCGCCGCCTTGCGGATCCACCGCAGCTTGGCCGGATCCTGCGGCTTGCCGACGTGCGCCCCCCACGCGGCAAGTTCGGCGACGGCGGGCTCGGCACCTAGTGCCGCGATCGCTTCGGCCGTCTTGTCGAACGCAAGCAGTGCGTCGTCGACCGTCTTGACGCGACCCTGCGCCCAGGTGATGTCCGGGGCGAGGTCACTCGGGAGCGATCGCGAATCGGCCAGACACTTCCCGACGACCGCGTCCAGCTTGCCTGCGCCCACCGCCGTCCGACCGGCCGCAAGGCGCCAGGTCGAGAGCCAGTCGCGCGCCGCCACGAGTTGGCGCCTCTTCAGGAGTTCCTCGAGCGGTACGTCGAGCAACGACTCCTCGCCCGGCTGCCACGGCTGACCAATCGGAAAGCCGGGCCCCCCCTCCCAGATGACTTTCCCATCGATGTCGAGCAACAGCATCCGCGGGAGTAGGAAGGGCTTGCCGATGAAGCACGCGTCGAACGTGTCGCCGACCCGGCTCTTGCCTTTCTCGTACCGATCCATGCCGACCGCGCCCGGGAACGGGTGGGTGTCGAGGTAGGTCTTCACCGCGTCGGCCGCACCGTTCTCGCAGATCGAGATCACGTCGAGACCCGCCGGGGCGTGGCGCTTCATGAGATCGGCAAGCCACGCGTGGAGCGGAATCGCGTCGTTCTGGAGCCGTGACCAGAGGACCAGGAGCGTCGGACCGAGCCCCGTCTCCAGAAAGCGCGTGCGCGGCGCCGAGAACCACGCCTCGACCTCGGGAAACGGAGGCACGAGGCCGATCCACGACCCGTTGACCGGCTTGCCCGTCTCCTTCGTTTTCCTCATGCGCACGTCACGTTCGATGCGGGCGCCGGGGTCGTTCTTCGCGCGCGAGAGCGTGCGAACGTCGCGGAACTCGCACTCGCCCACTCCGGTGACGATCCCGAAGGCGCCTCGCAGCACGTCGGGATCGCCGAAATCCTGGCTCGCGACGAACTGCCCGTCGACCCAGACGTCGACGCTCGATCCCGCGATGTCGATGCGCAGTCGGCGCCAGGGATCGGCGGCCGGTGCGACCGAGTTCTCTCGCCAGATCTTCGGCGTGCCGGCGCCGACGAACGACGCGAGATCGACCACGCCCTCCGGAAAGTAGATGAAGGCGTGGAACGAAGTCGCGCTCTTGCGCCCGAAGACGAGCCCGCAGAACGCGTTCTTGCCCTTCTCGGAACGGACTTGCGCCTCGAGCGAGAAGTCGCCCGACGTCACACGGTCGCACTCCGCAATCTGGAAACTGAAATTCTCGGGGGCGTACTTGCCGCCCTTGACGCGGAGGATCGTGCCATAAGGCTCGAGCACGCCGGCCGACCCCGCGACC
>JANNRO010000199.1:0-11622 GCA_031401505.1 Planctomycetia bacterium | reverse complement strand
GGTTTCCCGGCGCCCCTGCCGCGATCGGCAGCATTATAGAGTGCATTCGCGTGAGCTGTGGCGGTCTCCAGGACGTCGAACTTCTTCGTCTGCCGGATCTCAGCGATCGCCAGCGCGCACCCCCCCGGCCGCCCCCGACCGGGACCTCGGACTCCGTACCCTGCCTGCGCTTCGATCGCTTCGCACCCATCGCTGAGCCTCCTCCCGGCTCTGCGGAGGGATCCCTTTACGCCCTTCTCGACCAGCCGAAACGGAAGAGGTTTTCTGGCACCCCACAACCCGCGATCCCTACCGACGCAACTGCCGGTCGCTGACAGCCACGCCAAGGAACTCGCGTCTCGCGCCGGAGCGCGCCCGGTCCGTTGACCCCGGTGGTCTGCAGGCGGATAATCAGACGCGCGGCGCCCCCAACATCCCCCCGGGCGCCGCGAGCCGGAGCGCAACATGGGAGCCAAGAAGAAAGAAAAGAAGCGCCTGAGGAAGCTCGCGAAGGAGCGGAAAAAGGCGCTCAAGCGGGCCCGCAAGGCCGCCCGGAAGGCGGCGAAAAAGCGGCGCGAGCAGGCCGCGCGCGCCGCAGAAAAGAGGCGGTCCGAGGCTCGCAAATCGGCCACTCTCCGGACGAAGGTCCGCAAGCCGTCTCGACGCAAGGCGTCCGCACCCCGGAAGGCGGCACGGAAGTCGAGCCCTCGCCCCGCGCCGACCGCGTCGCGTCCCCCCTCGAAGCGCCGGGCGGAGCCGCCCCCGCCGAAGGTCAGACGTCGAGCGCCCACAGCCGTCGCGCCCGAGGTGACTCGGAGTCCTCGACCCGTGCCTGTTCCGCCCGGCCCGCCTGCTCCGCCCTCCGTTCGCCGCGCCATGACCTCTCCCGCACCACGGCCGGTGGGTCAAGCGAAGCATCCCCCGGCATCACCGCCCCCGACCACCCCGCCCTCGGCGTCGCCCGGGACCGTCGCGGGTTCCGAGAGGCCGCCTTCCTGATGCGCGGCGTCGCCGACGCTCGGTGAGTCGTCGCTCGCCGTAACGGCCAGCGTCGAGATCAAGTGACGCGGTCTTTACAATCGATCCGCGCTGAAGCGCTGAACTGACCAGCCACGCGGGGTGAGCACCGTTGCGCCGCGCGATCGGGAGCGGCGCGCCCGCAGCACGCGTGCGTCTACCGGAGCAGCCCTCTCCGATGCGCCCTTGACTGAAAATTGACCCAACGGCGGACGACGGAAGCCGAAAGGGGACGAAAGGACTTCACGAGAGCAGGACTCGCTCGAGCGAAGGGAACGTTTCATGCTCGCCCTGATGACCACACCCGCGGGCCGCCCGTCGACGATCGATCCGTTCGGGCCGACGAGCCACGCCCCCGACACCGTCGGTCCGATGCCGCGAGCGGGCCGCGCGCCGGAGAGCCTGCCCGAGAATCCGACGCTCGACGATCTCGTGACGCACGCGGTCCGGCTCCCGCCGGAAGCGCTCGGCGAGCGACTCGTCCGGGCGTTTGCGGATGACGCCGAGCTGCCGGCCGTCGTGATCGGGGACGAGCACCAGACGATCGGTCTGGTGTCGCGCCACGCGTTCTTCCGAGAGATGAGCCGCAAGTACTCCTCCGAGCTCTACTCCCGGCGACCGATCTCGCTGCTCCTCGACTTGATGGGCGGGCCGTCGCTGTCGCTCGACCACTCGATGGGTTTCGCCGAAGCGGCCTCGCTCGCGCTCCAGCGCGCGGGAGAGCGCGCCTTCGAACCGATCCTCGTCGAGTTCCCCGACCGGCTCGCCGAGGCGCTCGACGTTCATCAGCTGATGCTCGGTCAGGCTCGCCTGCTCGAGCGCGCCTGCCGCCGGGAGGAGCAGCGCAGGCAGGCGAGCAAGATGGAGGCGATCGGCCAGCTCGCTGGCGGCATCGCCCACGATTTCAACAACCTCCTGACCGTGATACTCGGCAGCCTCGATCTACTACGCCTGCGCCTCGGCGACGGCGACATCGCCCGCGATCGACTCGTCACGGACGCGGAGCGCGCCGCTCGGCGAGCGGCCGACCTCACGTCTCGCCTGCTCGGATTCGCTCGTCAGAAGCCATCGGTGACCCGCTCGGTCGATCTGAGCGAGCTGGTCTACGAGACCGAGAGTCTGCTGCGGACCATCATCGATCCACGGATCGTCATGGATGCGAGCAGCGAGCCCGGACTCTGGCGAATCGAAGCCGACCCGACGCAGATGGGTCAGGTTCTGATGAACCTTTGCGTCAACGCGCGCGACGCCATGCCCGACGGCGGTCGCCTCACGCTCAAGACCGAGAATTGCGCGCTGACCGGCGGCGATCTCTCTGCGAGCCCCGAAGGGGAGTCGGGCGATTTCGTGCGCCTGTGCGTCGAGGACACCGGCGTGGGCATCGAGCCCGCCATCCTCCCTCGAATCTTCGAACCGTTCTTCACGACGAAGGGCCCCGGGGGCGGTACGGGGCTCGGGCTCGCGATGATCTACACGATCGTGAAGCAGGCGAACGGCTGGATCGAGTGCCGCAGCCGAGTCGGACACGGGACCGTCTTCACGCTGTATCTGCCGCGCGCTCGGGAGCACGACCTCGGCGGCTCGGACGGATCGGGCGTGCCCGAGCGTCCCCGCGAACCTGCGCTGGGTGCCCAACGCGCAGCGGCGTGCCGTGTGCTCGTGGTGGACGACGAGCCGATCATCCGCAACGTCGCGGAGGCAATGCTGCAGCGCGCCGGGCACGAGGTCATTCTCGCGGAAGACGGCGCCGCCGCGATCGACACGTACCGCCGCGAGGGCGCGCGAATCGATCTCGTGCTCCTCGATCTGACCATGCCCCGAATCTCGGGCATCGAGGCCTTTCGACGCCTGCGTGAACTCGATCCGAACGTCTCCGTCCTGTTCTGCAGCGGGTACTCCTCCCAAGAGCTCTCGCGCGCGGAGCGCGACGGAGCCCTCGGCTTCGTCAACAAGCCGTATCGCATGGATGAGTTGACGGGCGCCGTCGCCAAGGCGCTCGACGAGCGGGCGGCCCGACGAGGCGCCCTCAAGGGATCCACCGGTGATCGCAGCTCGTGAACTCACGCGCCGCGAAGGCACCGGCGGATCCCGTCGGTGACTACGGGACGCGCGTGATGCGCCCCTCGATCGTCGCTGAGAACGGCTGGGCGAGACCCGTCACGTAGGCGATCAGCGCGTCGAGGTCCACGGGGCCCCCAGAGCGCGCGGTTCCAAGATTGAACACCGTGAAGTTGTCTCCGCCTGTCGCGAGGAAGCTGTTGCAGGTCACCGTGTAGGAAGCGAGCGGGTCGATTGCGACCCCTCCCTTTCGGATGTCGCTGACCCGGCTCCCGATCGCGGCCGAAGCCGACCAGGTGTACGTGAGTCCCGACGTCTTCAGGATGCGCCCGGCCGCCGGCTGCGGCGCCCCCCACTGCTGCTCGAGGAGCGCCTTCACCTGCGCACCCGTGAGCGTCATCTTCACGCAGCTGTTCCCGAAGGGCTGGATCGTGAACAGCTCACCCCAGGTGACGGGGCCCGCGTCCAGATCGGCGCGAATGCCGCCCGGATTCATGAACGCGAAGTCCGTCGCAAGCGCCGCGCGCTGCGCGTCGGCGATCAGATTTCCGAGCGCTGACTCGCCGGCGGCCGACTCGACGCGCGTGATCGCAGCAGACGAAGTTCCGACGACCTGGCTGACGAGCGGCGCGACCTTCGCCTCGGCCGCCGCCACGAGTTCCGAGACGTCGGCTGACGGCGTGAGCCCCGGACCCTCGTCACCCCATGTGGTCTGGATTGCCGCGGACTTCTCGACGATATCTCCCGAGCAGCCGTCGAGCACCAGCCGGACGTCCGCGTACGCCGTGCTCGCCGAGAACGCCTGCGTCACGAGGATCGGCGTCCCGTTCGCGTTCGGGAGGATCGCGTTCGTGAACGCGTGCGTGTGTCCGGAGACGACGACGTCCACTTCGTCATCGAGTCGGGAGACGATGCCGAGGATGTCCCCCGTCACGACGCCCGCCGTGGGCGACGTCGGGCCCGTGTAGCTCGCCTGGAACCCGCCCTGGTGGATCTGGACGACGATCGCGCGCACGCCACGGCACTTGAGCGCCTTGACGCACGCGTTGATCGAGTCGGCCTCGTCCCGGAACTCGAGCCCCGCAACGCCGGTGGGCGTCACGATGGACGGCGTTCCGCGCAGCACCGCGCCGATGAACCCGATCTCCGGCCCGTGCCCGACGCGGCGCACGACGAACGGATCAATCAGCGAGCGGCCGGTCGCCTTGTCGAAGACGTTGGAGCAGATGGACGGGTACTTGGCTCCGCGCCAGCGCTTCTCGAGGAACGGCCCGTTCGGATGGTTGCCGCCACGGAGCAGCCGAAGCAGCTCGTCCCGTCCCTCGTCGAACTCGTGGTTTCCGAGCGTCCCGATCACGTTGGAACGGCGGCTCACGCCGTGATTGAACCGTCCGTGGTCATCCACGAGCATGTTCAGGAACGAGATCGAGGGCTCGTCCTGGAGGAGAGCCGACGCGGCGGGGCTCGCTCCCACATGGTCGCCCGCGTGAACGATGAAGGTGCGGTCCTCGTCGGCCGTCGTCGCGGTGCGCAGCCACGACGCGAGGACGGCCGCGCCACCCACCGGACGTCCGGCGACGAGCCTTCCCGTCGACAGTTGCCCGTGGAAGTCGTTGATCCCGAGCAAGGCCACGTCGACGTCGGTCCGGCACCGGCATCGCGGTCCGCCCGGGCCGTTCTGCTTCCAGCAGACCCGGCGCGACGCCTTCGAACGTGTCTCCGCGTCGTCGCCACCGCGATCATCGCAGGGACCGCACGAGTCGGCCCGAGCCGTGGTTCGGCTCGCGCCGCCAATGAACAGGGAGAGGATCAGCGCCCCCGCCCCGAGAATTCCGAATCGCTTCATGATCGTCCTCCGGTCCCGCGTTCACTCGGTGACATGGGCGCCACCGTTCGTCTCGCGGGGATGGGAGTGGAGCCGGGCGTTGTGAGCGTCGCGTGGCCCGCGCGTCAATTCCGACGGAGACTTGTGTGATGCAACGCTGACGCCGCCCTGATCGGGCTCTCACATCGGGGGGAGATGCTGATCCGCGTCGATCGATGCCCCGACCTTCGTTCACTCACTGGTTCGTCGCAGCGCTCGTGCTCGGTGGCGCGTGCGCCGGGGTGTTCGTCGCCATGCCCCCCCCGGTGTCGCACGAGCCCTCCGACCGGCCGGATCGCCGCGACACGATGAGTGCCGACTCCGACGGGGTGCCGCTCGCAGCGACGGCCGGTCGGCGCTTCGACGCGCGAGTCGTCGAAGGCGATGTCCCCTCGTCCGCCGTCGACGTCCTGACCCGTCGCCTTCGGGCGTCGGACCGCGCGGAGAGAGGCGATGCGCTCGTCCGGCTGCGGACCCTCGGTCCCCGTGGCGCACCGGCGTCGACCCGAGTTCTCGACATCTTCCGCGAGGGCGACGACGACCTCTCCCAGCTCGCGATGCTGGCGCTCGCATCATTCGGCGCGGAGGGCGTGCGCGAGATCGATCGCGCGCTCGATGACGTCGACGTCCGCGTCCGGGCGGGCGCGATCCGAACGCTGGAGCACATCGCCCCGCTGTCGCTGGTCGCAGAGGGTGCATTGATGCGGGGACTGGTCGACCCGGACGACTCGGTGCGCGCCGCCGCCATCCTCTCGTGGTCGACTCATCCTGATCTGGCGGGCGTACGCATCGACGACATCGTGTCAAGGCTCGACGACCCGAGCCCGCGTGTGCGGGCGGCGGCCGCCCTTTCGTTGGGTCGGCAGCAGGGGGACGCTGCGTTCGCGGCGCCCGCGCTCGCTGCGCTCGTCGGACGCCGAGGGGAGCAGGACGGGCCGCGATTGGAGGCGGTCTGGGCACTCGCGCGACTGGGGAGCGCCGCAGCACCGGCATCGATCGCGTTGGCCGAAGCCGTAGCCTTCGATGACAGCCCCGTCGCGCGTGAGGCGGCGCGTGCGCTCGCGCTGATCGGCCCCGGAGCACTCGACGCCGTTCCCATCCTCCTCGACGCCTCCGAGCGGGCCGGAGAACCGATCCGAAGTCGCGCCGTCGCCGCGCTGGCGGCCATCGCGCCCGAACGCCCCGATGTCGCGGAACGGCTTCGACGGCGAATCCGCCGGGGCGATCCGATCGCCGAAGTCGCCGTCTCGGCCCTCGTCACGGGAGGCGACGAGGGCCGGACGGCGATTCGACGCGCGTGCGAGGACGCCGAAGCGATCGCGGCCATCGCAGACTCGACCGTGAGATTCGATCAAGGCCCCGCAGGTGAGCCGACGCGGACCGGACTCGAGGCGCTCCTGGAGGACCCGATCGACGCGCTCTCCTCGCTCGCGGCACGATCCCTTGCGGCGGGCGGGGATCGCGCGATCGCGAGCGTCCCTATGCTCGTCCGCGCGCTCGCTCGGGGAGCGCCGTCGAGATGGGCGTCGATCGCGGACGCGCTCGGAGAGATCGGCGTCGCTTCGGACCCCGTGCTCGACCAGCTGCTGCGCGTCGCGCGGGAGGGCGATCCGAAGGTCCGCGCCACCGCGATGCGTTCACTCGGACTCGTCGGACTCGCGAGGCCTGATGTGAACGAGCTTCTCGACACGGTCGCCATGGGCGCCGACGCCGAACTCGCCAGCGTCGCACGTCGAGCTCGCTCGCGAATCCGTGGCGTCGCGGCCGCGAAGTGATTCGTACCGACGGGAATCGGTGACTCGCGGTCGGGCGAGAGGTGCTCGCGCGACACGTCTCGATGGCCGCCAGGGGCCGGGTCCGCACCTTGCCAAACCCTGCGACCCGAATTTCCGCAAGATTCGCGTTGCTCTCGCAGAGTCCTGACGCGCATCGAGCACCTTGGGGTCACTCCAACGGAGAATCCCCATGCGCGCGTTCCGCATCACGTTCTGCGCTCTCGCGATCCTAGCCCTCGAGTCCCGCGGCGCGACCGCCGCTCCCGGCGACCCGACGATCAATGAAGTCCGGATCGACCAGACGGGCACTGACAATGACGAGTACTTCGAGTTGGCCGGCACTCCCGCCGCCTCGCTCAACGGACTCACCTACATCGTGATCGGGGACGGCAGCGCGGCGCAGGGCAGCGGGGTCGTCGAAACCGTCGTGTCTCTTGCCGGCAAGTCGATTGCGACGGACGGCCTGTTTCTCGTGACCGAGGGGACTTTCACCTTCGCCCCGATCGCGACCGTCGACTTCGTCGCGCCGGGTTCGAACCCGCTCAACTTCGAGAACGACGACAACACGACGCACATGCTCGTGCGCGGATTCACAGGTTCACTCAACCAGGACCTCGACACGAACGACGATGGGACCCTCGACGTTACGCCCTGGACTGAGATCGTCGACTCTGTCGCGCTGTTCAAGTCCGCCGCTGCGCCGAACGAGAAGGTGTACTCGGCTACGGTCGTCGGCCCCGACGGCACCTTCGTCCCGGGTCACGCGTACCGGCTGCCGGACGGGACGGGCGGCTGGCGCATCGGCGCGTTCAACGGAGGCGAGAATTCGCCCGGAACGTCGAACGCGCTCACCGTCGCGACCGACCTCACCATCCCGCAGATCCAGGGCGCGGGCCACACTTCGCCCTTCGCGGGCACCAAGGTGCGGACGACCGGGATCGTGACGGCGAGGACGGCCAACGGGTTTTTCGTCCAGGATCCGGTCGGCGACGGCAACGACGCCACGTCGGACGGCATCTTCGTCTTCACGAGCTCGGCTCCGACCGCATCCGTCGGCGACGCCCTGACTGTCGAAGGGATCGCGCAGGAGTTCACGGCCGGCGCGGTGTCGGCGGGCAACCTGTCGACCACCGAGATCATCCCGAGCGTGATCACGACGACCTCGACGGGAAACACGATCGCGGACCCGGTGATCCTCGGGCCTTCGGGTCGAGTTCCGCCGACGACCGTGATCGACGACGACGGCCTCGCTACGTTCGACCCGGCCAGCGACGGCATCGACTTCTACGAATCGGTCGAGGGGATGCGCGTCCGAGTCCTCGCGCCCGTCGCCATCTCGCGGACGAACGACTTCGGAGAGATCTGGGTGCTCGCGGATGGCGGCGCAGGCGCCACGGGAGTCAACGCGCGCGGCGGGATCACGCTGACGCCGACGGACTTCAATCCCGAGCGAATGCAGATCCAAGTCGGCGACGAGGGGATCCTCCCCGGATTCGATCCGCAACTGAACGTCGGAGACCGCCTTGGCGACGTGACCGGCGTCCTGAACTACGACTTCGGGCAGTTCCAGATCCTCGCGACGGCAACCTTTGCCGTCACGCCGGGGCCGATCGCCCGCGAGGCGTCCGACCTCTTCCCGACGGGCGACCGGATGACGATCGCCGGCTTCAACACGCACAACCTCGACCCGAACGATCTCGACGGGGACACGGACGTCGCCGACGGTCAATTCGAGCGGCTCGCGTCGCAGATTGTCGTCGGGCTTCGGTCGCCGGACGTCGTCGCGCTGCAGGAGATCCAAGACAACAACGGATCCCTCGACAACGGCGTCGTCGAGTCCGACGAGACGCTCGACCGACTCGCGCTCGCGATCTTCGAGGCCGGCGGGCCCGCCTACGAGTACGCGTACCTCGCTCCGAGCAACAACCAGGACGGCGGTGAGCCGGGTGGGAACATCCGCGTCGCGTACCTGTACAACTCCGTGCGAGTCTCTCTCGTCGCCGGATCGCTGAGGCGGATCGTCGACACGAACCTCGGCGATGGCGACGCGTTCGCGTCGAGCCGCAAGCCGCTCGTCGCCGGATTCCTCTTCGATGGGCACCTCGTGACCGTGATCGACGTCCACTTCACGTCGAAAGGCGGGAGCACGCCGCTCTTCGGCCGCGTCCAGCCGCCGATCGACGGGGGTGCGGCGCAGCGCCTCGCCCAGACCACGATCGTCAGGGTGGAGGTGGACACGATGCTGGCGTCCGATCCGCTGGCCCGGATCGTCGTGGCGGGAGACTGCAACGATTTCGACTTCAGCGTCCCTATCACGACGCTCGAAGGTGGCGGCGCGACCGGCCTTTCGAACCTGACCGAGACGCATCCGTTGCTGGAGCGCCACTCGTACGTGTTCGAGGGAAACTCGCAGTCGCTCGACCACGTCCTCGTCAGCCGCTCGCTCGAGTCGATCGCGGAACACGACATCGTCCACGTGAACTCGGAGTTCGCGGATCAGGCGAGCGATCACGACCCGCAGGTCGTTCGCCTGCGCCTCGTCGAGCCGCCGACGGCGATCGCCGGCGCCGATCGCCTGATCGAGGCGACGGGCCCGACCACCCCGGTCTCGCTCGACGGAACGGCGTCGACGGGCCCCGCCGGTCACGCGCTCACGTTCACGTGGACCGAGGGCGCGACGACGATCGGCACGGGACCCGGCCCGACGGTCTCGTTCGCAGTCGGCGCGCACACGGCCACGTTGACCGTCGAAGACGCAGTCTCCGGCCTGTCGGCGACCGACACCGTGACGATCACGATTCGCGACACGACGGCGCCGACGGTCACGGTGCCCGCGGACATCACGGTCGACGCCACGAGCCCGTCGGGCGCGGTCGTGACCTATTCCGCGAGCGCGTCGGACGCCGTGGGCGTCGTGACGTTCAACTGCATCCCGGCATCGGGCTCGACGTTCAGCGCGGGCACGACGACGGTCGACTGCACGGCGACGGACGCGGCGGGGAACCACACGACGAAGTCGTTCCATGTCACCGTGCGCAGCGCGGCGCAGATGCTGGACACGCTTCTCTCGCAGGTGATCGGCGTCGGCCCTGGGAAGAGCCTCGAGAGCAAGGTCCGCGGCACGATCCAGAAGCTGACGGCGGGGAACACGACAAGTGCCTGCAGCGCGCTCGACGACTTCATCAACGAGGTAAAGGCGCAGGCTGGGAAGAAGATCACACAGTCGCTTGCGGACGCGCTGATCGCGGCGGCCAAGAACATCCAGGCCGCGCTGGGCCGCTAGGACACACCGAGAAGAAGGAGCCCGCCAACGCCGACATGCTCGCCGCCCTGCGACGCGCACTCTGGACCGCGTGAATCTCGGCGGAAGCGCCCCGGAACGCAGCTCCCGCGAAATTCCGCCTCCTGCTCCCCGTGCTCAGTTCCGCCGCGTGACGGGTGCGAAAGTCGTGCCTAATGATCCCTCGGTCGGGTATCACCGAATTGGTCTCGGTCGAAAGCCAGAATCGGAGCAACGACGGCACCACGTCCGACCTCCAGTTCCCTCGCTACCCGGAATAGCGCCGCCTCACCGCCCCCCGCCGCCACGAGTTGAAGGCCGATCGGCATTCCCGCTTCGTCTGTCGTCCATGGAATGGCCATCGCGGGATTACCTGACGCGTTGAACGGCGCGGTCCATGTAATGAGGTCCAATTGTGTTTCAATGTCCTCACTGCGGATCTCGCCGATCCGTGGTGGTGGGCCCGGTAAAATCGGCGTGATGAGAACATCGGCTTCGTCCCGGAACCACTGGCCGAGAGAACGGCTGAATCGATTGATGGCCTCAATCGCGCCAACGTAGCTCGTCGCGCTAACCCCGCGACCGCCCTGAGACAGGATCCAAGTCCCCGGCTCAACGTCAGCCGCAGCGATTCGGACCCCCAGACGTTCACCCCACTCGTCAAGGGCGTGCGCCGTCCAAGCGCTCATGATCGTCGAGAATGGACCACGAATCACGGCGCCGTCTGCGACTCCGTCGGGCACACAATGGGTAACGGGGTAGCCGAGCGCTTCCAGGTGCTCGCCCGCGGACTCGACCGCCGCACGATACGACGACGCGAGTCGAAAGCCTCGGACGTGGGAATCCGTCGCGAGCGCAATCCGCGTGCGGCGCGAGCCGCCACCGATCGTCATCGAATCCGGAGGGACTCCTGCGACGCCATAAGGGTCCCCCGGTTCTGCGCCGGAGAGAATGTCCGTGAAGAGCGCTAGATCGCGGAGCGATCGGCACAACACGAAGTTTGCAACGAACCCCGCCCAGTATTCACCGTGCTGCGGGCCGAATGAAACGAGCCCTCTCGAAGGCTTTAGCCCGTACAGCCCGCAGGCTGCGGCAGGAATTCGGATCGACCCGCCCCCATCGCTCGCGTGCGCAACGGGGACAAAGCCTGCTGCGACGGCCGCGGCCGATCCGCCGCTTGATCCTCCTGGCGATCGCTCAACATCCCATGGGTTTCGTGCGGCGCCGAAGGCGGCGGGCTCCGTGGTAATCGCTAGCCCCAGTTCTGGCGTGTTCGTCTTTCCCAGCACTACTAGACCAGCCGAACGGAACCTCGCGATGAGCGCACTGTCTTCCCGGGACCGCCACTTCCGGTCCCGGAGAATCCGCATTCCACACGAGAACGGGCGATCCGCAACCTCGATGTCCAAATCCTTGACGAGCATAGGAACCCCGCCGAGCGCGCCTGTCGGTCCGCGATCGGCAGCGCCCTCGGTGGCCTCGTCAAGCCATTCCGAGACTACTGCGTTGAGGCGTGGGTTCAGTCGTCGGATCCGCTCCGCAGCAGCCAAGACTAGGTCTCCAGCTCGCACGAAGCCGCTCCTTACTAGTTCAGCCTGCGCGGTCGCGTCGAGTCGGCAGATTTCGTCGGGTCCCATCGTGAGTTTCCT
>JANNRO010000198.1:0-21272 GCA_031401505.1 Planctomycetia bacterium | reverse complement strand
CGCGACGCTTGCGCGTCGCGGGGCCCGAAAAGGATCGAACAGGATCGATTCGAAGCGCGCTACTCGCCCTTCTTGCCGAGCCCCATCTTGTGATCGCCGTAGACACCGCGCATCACGTCGCCGGAGAGGCCCTTGACCTGGCCGAGCGCACCCATCGCAGCGGAGCCGACGGCTCCCCCGCCCTTGGCAGCGGCGACCAGCGAGTCGACCTCGTCGCCAGCGGCGGCATTGCGCGAAAGAACCGCACCGAGCGCCTTGGCGGCCGCGACCTTCAACTCTTCCTTCGCGTCGGCGCTCTTCAAGATCGCCGCGAGAGCTGCACCGCCACCCGCCTTCAGGTTGCCGAGCGCCCGCACCGCGTTCATCTTGATCTCGTCATTCGCGCCCTCCTGGGCGTTGTTGGCGAGCGGGTCGATCGCGACCTTGAAGTCCCAGGCCGAGCAGTGCGCATTGGCTGCCGCGAATGCGTCGGCCGCTTCGGCCGCCACCGCGAGCGCCAGCGCGCCGCCCTTGGAGAGCTCGCCCTTCTTGACGGCGGCCTCGACGATCGGGAGGTAGCCCGTCGCGACGAGCGGCTCCTCGACGAAGCCCGAGAGCTTCTCGCCGTACTTCGTCGTCAGGAAGGCCTTCTTCGCCTCGATCTCGGCCGCGGAACCGCCGACGGCGACGACGATGCGCATGTTCTTCGTGCGTGCGTCGGCCTGGAGCTCGTCGATCGCGGCGATCGTCGAGGTCCACTTCTGGCTCGGGAGCGAACCGGCGGCACCGAGGTCGGCTCGAATCAGGACGACGTCGATCGTCGGGGCCGCCTGGACGCGGGCCACCCCACGATAGGCATCGCTGTCTTCGGCGACGACGTATCCACCCTCGCGCAGATCCTGGAGGAGGCGATTGCGCGCCTCGTTCTGATCGTCGATCACGAAGACCTGACGCAGCGCGGTCTCGGAAGCGGCCTGGGCGCCCAGCGCCGGAACCTGCTGCGAGTTCGCGAACGACTTGGACGGGCTCATGCGCAACGCCGCCACGGCCGCCGCGTACTGAACGCGCCGCTCCGAAGCGCTGAGCGCCTTCTCGATCGACGTGCCCGCGAGGTCTTGTCCGCCATACGTCGCGGCGAGCACACGGCACGCCTCGACGGCGACGTCCCAATTCTTCTGCGCGATGGCGTCACCGAGCGCGGCGTTCGCGCCGTCGAACCCCTGGCTCGTGGCGAGATCCCACGAGCCCTTCAAGGCCTCGGGAGCCTTGTCGCCCATCGCGCGCCCCTCGAGCGACTCGGCGAGGGTGGCGCGAATGAGCAGCGAGCGGGCGGCCAGATTGCCGCTGTCGAGCGCGATCGCCTCGGCGGCGTGACGCTCGGCCAGGATGTAGTTGTAGAGGCCGGCGGGCACCTCATAGCGCACGAGACCATCGCCTTCCCACGTCCAGAGGTTGTGGACCTGATCGAGCTCGCTGATGACCATCGGATCGCCGGTGTAGTACATCTGGCCGAGCTTCACGTAGGAAGCGGCCGCGGTGCCCGCAGCGCCGTCGGGACGGATGCGGCGGATCGAATCGGCGGCCTTCGCCTTGACGTCGCCGTCGGCGTCCTTCTCGACCGCCTTGCGAAGGGCGGGGAGCGCGCGCATGTCTTTCAGGTCACCGAGCAACGCCGCGACGAACTTGCGCAGGCGCGCATCGGCGCTGCCACCCAACGCCTCGGCCAGCGGCAGGACCGCCTCGGCGCCGATGTCGTGGAACGCAAACATCGCGTTGACGACCTTTTCGACTTCCGCGTCGGCCAGGTACGGGAGGAGATAGGGAACGGCGTAGTCGCCCGACCCCATCGCGAGCTGGAGCCCGGCCTTGCGGCGGACGTCGATGTCGCCCGTCAACGCCTGCTCGACGAGCTTCTTGATCTTGTCCGGATCGCGCTTCTTCGCCTCGACGACCGGCTTGGCCTTGTCGAGGAGGTAGCGCATGAGGCGCTCCGACTCCCCGCCGGCGGCCAACGCGCGAAGTTTCACGGTCTCATCGACCGAGCGCAGCACGCCGTAGATCTCGTCGTCGCCCGGGTTGGACGCGACATAGTCGGTCAACTTCTTGAGCGCGTCCTCCAACTTCCCGGCGGCGTAGTCGTCCAGCGCCGACTTCAGCTGGCTCCCGTCGGCGCGCGCGGTCGGCGCCTTCAAGAAGAGGGTGCCGCTCGCAAGCGCCACCACCGCGAACGAAGTCACGTAGCGAAGGCCGATCGCCTTCATAGGGGGAACCCTCCCAAGCCAGCGGATCTTGTCGGTAGGACCCCGACCGTCCAAAGACACGGCGCTCTACCCCGTCTGCCCGACGGAGTGCGATGCTGCGCGATGCCCGGACGTTCGGACGCGGGAGTGTACGAGACGTCGTTCCCGGGTGTCAAGATCGCTCCCCAGTTTCCTCAAGGGATCGACACACCTATGGAAGTCCTTACAGGACAACGGGTTCGGACGGAGGGGGGCGCGGGGGGAGGGGCCGGGCCCGGAGATTTCGACCCGTTCTGCTTCGTCACCGGATCGTCACGGCCCAATCGGCGCACCCGCCGCCCCCTCGAAGTGCTTCAGTTCTTCATGCGCCCACCCCCGGTCGCAACCGACGAGGAGTAACGGTGAACGACTCCGTCCGCCGCCCCCCGTACGGCTGGATCGTGGTGCTCGGCGTGCTCTCCGGCGCGCCCTACGGCATCGTCAATGAGGCGCTATCGGTCGTGTGGGCGAATGCGGGGGTCGCAACCGCCCGCATCACGGCATTGACGTCCGACGCGGGCCTCCCCTGGATGTGGAAGTTCCTCTGGGCTCCGTTCATCGATCGATTCGCCTCGCGGCGCGTTTGGATCGCAGGAGCGACGCTCGTGATCGCCGGGTTGCTCGTAGCGCTTTCCTTCAGGGACAGCGCCGACACCGGCGCCCTCGTGGCGGTGTTCGTGCTCGGCATCGCGTTCGCGTCGGCGACGCAGGACGTCGCGATCGATGCCTACCGCGTGGAGGCGCTGCCCGCGAAAGCCTATGGTCAAGGGAGCGGTGTCCACGTCACCGCCTATCGCGCGGGGTTGCTGATCTTCGGAGGCTTGCTGGCCGGTCGTGCGGTCGGCTGGGGCTCGGGGACGGCGTGGAGCGCCGCCGCCGCCCTGCTCGCCGTCGGGGCGTTGGCGCTCGCGTTCCTCCCCCCCGCTCCGCGCGGCGCGCGCTCTCCATCGATGTTCGTCGAACCGATGCGCCGGCTCGTCGGACGCAGGGATTTCCTCTGGGTCGCGGCGTTCGTGATGCTCTTCAAGGCGTGCGACTACGCGATGCCGGGGAACCTCACGAAGCCGTTCCTCATCTCGGCGGGCATCCGGGCGCAGACGATCGGCGACGTGCTGACACCGCTCGGCATCGGCGCCACCGTCGCGGGGGCGCTGCTCGGCGGCTGGATCACGACGCGCATCGGGATCTTCCGCGCGCTCTGGATGCTCGGTGCGTTCCAGGCGCTCTCGAATCTCGCGTACGCCGGCGCGGCGTGGAGCGAGTCAACGCCGCTGCTCTACGCGGCCGCCGTGTTCGAACCGTTCTCGAGCGGGCTCGGCACCGCGCCGTTCCTGGCGTTCCTGATGGCCTGCTGCGACCGAACGTTCGCCGCGACGCACTTCGCGCTCTGGTCGGCGATCATGGCGCTCGGTCGCTGGGGATTCGGGCGCTGGTCCGGCGCGGCCGCGGAGCACTTCGGGTACGCACCGTGGTTCGCGATGACCTTCGTGGCGGCGATCCCCGCGTTCGCGCTGCTCCCCTTCGTCAGGCGCCGCCTCGAGCAGAACTCGCCTCCCACGCCTCCGATCGGTGCCTGACACCGATCGGAGGCGAAGTCAGGCGGGTGGGAACCAGCGGTCGGCGAGCGCCGTCTCGACGTCGGGGCCGGTGCCGGGCAGGTGAATGCCGTAGGTGCCCGCGCGCGGCGTCATCCGCACGACGATCGCGCTCCGCGCCGCGGTCGAGAGGTACGACAACAGCGAACGACCCATTTCGGAGAGATCGCTCGCGCCCTTCCACGCTCGCACCGACGACATCACGACGATGGCCGCCGGCGCGGCGCCCGCGTCGATCCGGGGCGAAGGCTGGCCCTTGCCCAGCCGCACGATCACGACGCCGACGCCCGCCGCCTTCGCCCGGCGCTCGAGCACGAGCCCGCGATCGGTCGTCGCGTCGTCGTCGATCACGACGATGCGCGTCCCCGCCGCGATCGGCCCGAGCGTCCCACCCCCGGCCAGCCAGAGGGCGCGTTCCGCCACCGTCACCGGCACGGCGTCGTCGGACGACCCACGGGACCCGAGTCCGCCATCCAGTCCCCTCGCCAGTTCCCCGAAGGTCGCGAGCGCATGGGCCCCGAGCGCCGCGGCGTCGAGCAGCGCCTGATCGGCCCCGTCGAGCAGCTCCGCCGCGAGTCGTTCCGGATCGGTCGGAATGAGCAGCGCGTGGCAGCCGGCCCGCAGCGCACGGCGCGCGGCATCGGTCTCGCTGCCGCCTCCGAGCGCCCCGGACATCAGCAACGCGTCGGTGAAGACCGCGATGTCGGTACGCCCACGCGCGTCGGTGAACAGCCGGTCAAGGATCGACTTCGAGAACGTCGCGATCGCGCCCGAGGCGTCGAGTCGCGGGTAGGCGACGTGCGCCGTCATCACGGCCGGACACCCCATGTCGAGCACCTGGAGGAACGGCGCCAGATCCCGCGCTTCGAGCCGCTGGACCGGCTCGTCCACGATCGGCACGGCATCATGGCTGTCCGCGAGCGTCGCGCCGTGCCCCGGGAAGTGCTTCGCCGTCGGGAGCGCACCCCCTTCGAACGCACCCTCCACGTAGGCCGACGCGAGCAGCGCGACGCGATCGGGGTCGTAGCCGAACGACCGATTGCCGACGATCGGGTTGCCGAGTTCGCTGCGCACGTCGACGACCGGCGCGAAGAGCACGTCCACCCCCACCGAGCGCGCGTCGAGCGCCGTCAGCCGCCCGAAGGCGCGCGCCTCGTCGGGGATCGCCGCCAGCCCGAAGACCCCCGCATCGGGCAGCACGCGCAACCCCTTCACCTGTTGCCCGGCGCCCCGCTCCATGTCGCTCGCGATGAAGAGCGGCTTCTTCCCGGCGGCGTCGCGCAGTCGCGCGGTCAATCGCCGCACACCTTCGGCCTCGCCGCCGAAGAGGCAGAAGCCCGCCACCGAACGGTCCTTCGCGCGACGCAGCGCCGCCTCCTCTTCGGCCTTCGCCTCCTGATCGAGACGAATCCAGGGAACGACCAGCGGCAGTTCGAGACGTGTCATTGGTTCGGGAGATCGGAGCCGTGCCGCCGGTTCTTCAACACGCGAGCGGGCCGCGCCCCCGGCCAGACCGCGCCCGCGACCACGCCGTGTGCCGCACCCGTCGCCGACGGCAGCGTGTTCGCAACCCCTCGAAGGTGCGCCCACCCGAGCAGCGCGAACGCGATCGCCTCCTTGAAATCGGGATCGACCCCGCGTTCGGCGCTCGACACGACGTCGGTGCCGGGCATCGCCTCGGCCAAGAATCGCATCAACGTCGCGTTCCTGGCCCCTCCGCCGCTGACGACACAATCGTCGACGCGTGGCAGGTGGCGCCGGTAGGCGTCCGCGATCGAGCGCGCGGTGAAGGCCGTCAACGTCGCGATCAGATCCCGCCATGCACGGGGCGACCGGCGCCCGGCGAGCAACGGTCCGACGAACGCGGCGCCGAACTCCTCGCGGCCCGTCGACTTCGGGGGCCGACGGTGGAGGTACGGATGCGAGAGGAAGCCTTCGAGCAACGCCTCGTCGACGCGGCCGGCCGCCGCCAAGCGCCCGTCCCGATCGAACCGTGACCGCCCGGACGTCGCGCGCGACGCCGCGGCATCGATCGCCATGTTGCCCGGCCCCGTGTCGAACGCGACGAGATCGAAGGGGCCGGGACCGATCGCGGTCACGTTGGCGATGCCACCGATGTTCTGGCACGCGACGACCCGACCCGGGCGAGCGAGAAGGAGACGATCCGCGAAGGGAACGAGCGGCGCGCCCTGTCCGCCCGCCGCGACGTCGCGGGGCCGGAAGTCGGCGACGACCGTCAGGCCCGTCCGTTCGGCGATCTCGGCCGGCTGTCCGATCTGGAGCGTCCCGCCCGCGTCGCCGCGGCGCCGAGGCAGATGGACCGCCGTATGGCCGTGCGACGCGACGAACGCCACGTCGCACGCGGGCACCCGAGCCATCGCGAGCAGGGCGATCGTCGCCTGGGCGAACTGGCGACCGAGCCGCACGTCGACTCGCGTGATCTCCATCGCCGACACGTCAGGGAACGCGAGCAGCCGTGCGCGAAGCGCCGGCGCGTAGGGCGCGAAGTGCGTGGCGATCGTGCGGACGCGGGCCCCGTCGCCCGAACGGTCGCGCGGCGAGGCCGTGATTCCGACCAACGCGGCGTCGATGCCGTCACAGCTGGTCCCCGACATCAGTCCGACGGCCCACGTCTCGCCCCGTCGCCGAATCGCGCCCGGGATCCGCGTCCGCACCGTGTCTCTAGCCGCCCATCGAGGGATCGTCGGGCGTGTCGCCGTCGGTCGGGGCCTCGGGCTTGTCCGGCCCGCCCGGCTCGAGCGGCATGCCGTCCTGGCCCTCCGGCTCGGGCGCGACGTCGGCACGAGGCGGAGGCAGCGGATCGGGTTCCTTCGTGCCGTGGCCGGTCATCGCCCCGAAATTCTGCGTCCAATGGCCGGGTCCCGAACGGCCGCAACCCATCTCGGTCCAGCCCCGGTTGACCATGTTGCGGTGGTGGCCCGAAGAGTGGAACCAGCCGTCGAAGGCCGCCCGCCCCGTCGTCACGCCGAACGCGATGTTCTCGCCGGTGCCGCCGCCGTAGCCCTCGCGGGCGCAGCGCTTGCCCGGGCTCTCGAGTCCCGGCGTCGGACTCTCGTGCGCGAAGTACCCCTTCAACCGCATCTCGATGCTGTGACCGCGTGCCGCGCGCTGGAGTCGCTCGTCGATCTTGACGGCCGTGCGCCCCATCATCATCCGGTACTCGTTGACGGCGCGGACATTGTCCTTTTCCTGTGGCGTCGCGGTCGTCGCCACCTTCTCGTTGTAGGCCAGCACCTTTTTGGATGTGTCGTCGGGAGCGACGCCGGGCACGTCGATCGCCTTGTTGATCGCCGCCTTGACCGCGTCGAGATCGGCCGCGTACCCGTCCACGACCCTCGCGAGCACGTCGTCCACCTCGGTCACGAGCGCCAACGCCTGGCCGAGATTCTTCTCCCACGTCGAGACCAGATCGAACGGGCGCTCCCAGACCTCGCGCACGAGATCGACGAGGCGGTCGACCTCGGCCTGCCCCTCGTGAGCCTGCGTGTACGGGTAGGGGTAGGCCTTTTCGTCCTCGATGAGCGCCAGCGCGACCGCACGGCGCTTCTCGAGTTCCACCTGCAGCTTCTGCCGGATGCGGCCCGACGTGAACGCGTGGTTGCCCGACACCTCGGCGACCGCCGCCTGCCGCCGGGCCGTCAACGCCTTGACGAACGCGTCCCTGGCGGGCGTGCCGATCGAAAGCAATTCTTCGTACGACGCGCGCCGCTGCGCCGCGTCCCTGGCCGAGACCTTCGCGCAGGCCGAGACGATGCGCGCGTCGAGCAGCAGCCGGTCGCGTTCCGCGGGTGCCACGAGACGACCCGCATGCGAGACGTAGCCGCCCGCCGGCACGGGCTCTCCTCGCCAGCGCGCGAGCAGCGCATCCGTCGCGGCCTTGTCGCCGCCGTCCTCGAGCACCCGGGCGAGCGTGCGCTCGGCCGACTCGTCCGCCCCCACCTCGTGAAGCAGCGCGGCCAGCGGGAGCGAAGCCTTGCCGGGCAGCCGCGCCCGTTCGACGAGTCTCGTCAGGCGCGCCCCGTCGAACGCACTCCACGGCAGCCGGGTTCGACCGCCGGCGACCATCGCGTCGACGTAGACGTCGTCGGCGCCCACGAGGCTCGGCGCGAAGGAACCGGACAGTTCGAAGCGCTCGAACCGCTCCGGGTGCGCCTTCATCGTCGCGGCGAGCGTGCGCGCGCCTTCGAGCGCGGCCGCGACGTCGTCGCGGGCGAACGCAACGCGCGTCGCCGACGACGAACCCGCGGCGAGTTTGGACGCTTCGTCGAGAAGGGCGAGCGCTTCGACGAACTTGCGGCCCGACACCTTCGTGTCGGCGTCGGCGAGCAGGCTCTCGAGTTTCGCAATGGCCGAGAGCGACGGCGCCGAAATCGGGGCGGAGGGCGGCACGGCGGGTGTCGCGGGGGTCGCCGTGGGGTTCATCGCCGCGCCGGGCGCCGAGGCGGTGGTCGGCGCGGTCGCCACCGGCGACGTGGAGGCCGTGAACTGCCGGTCGTACTCCGACGCGCGCTCGGCGACCGCCTTTGCGAGCGGCGTGCCCGCGAACGCCGGCAACCGCTCCCGAAGCCACATCGCGGCGGCGCTCGACCCCTTCGTCGCGGCAATCTCGGCCGCCTTGGCGGCCGACGCCTTCCACGCGTCCCCCGCCCGATCGGCGACCAACGTCCGACCCTCGTCGACGATGGTCCTCGTGACCTCGTTCCAGGGATTCTCGGACTCGAACGCGTCGTAGAGTCGCGACGCGTCGCCGAACCGCTCGCTTGCAAGCAACGCCTGGGCCCGCGCGGTCAACTCGAGCCCCTTGCCGACCGCGAGGTCGCGATAGGCCGACTTCGCGCGCCCGAGCACGCCCTCGTGGCGCTTCGCGATCGCCTTGCCGTACGTGTCGACGAGCGCCTGATACGCCGACGACAACCGATCGGGATCGAGCTGACCGGCCTGATCCTCGAGCGCCTTGAATTCCTTCGAAGCGGCCTCGATGCGTCGGCGCAGGTGATCGGCTTCGCGCTTGGCCTCGCGCCGGATGCCCTCGAGCGGGATGTCGGGTCGGGACAGTTCGTCGAGCTTGACGAGCGAGAGGTCGATGTCGGTGTCCTCGAGCCGCTCCGCCAGATCGAGCCGATCCTTGTACGACTTCAGATTGGCCGCGCCTCCGTCGCCGGCGTTGCGCACGGCGTACGCGATGCCGATCGCGGCGGCGGCGAAGACGCCGAGCCCCACGAGCAGACGGATCGCGCGTCCCTTGGGACGGGAGCGGGAGACGACGGCGGCCGACGGTGCCGCGCGCACGGATGCGGTCGAATCGGCGTCGGGACCCGAGTCCGATTCGGCGGGCCGCTCCGATGCAGCCGATTTCGCGGCAACGGGGCGAGCGACGGCGACCGCGACGGCCTGGGCGGCGACGGCACGCAAGGGCGGCGAGAGGACGGCGACCGCCGGATGCCTCGAGGATGAGGGCGGCGTCGATCGAACGGCCGCGTCGGCGAGATAGGTGAGGCGGGCGGGCCCGACTTCGATGATGTCTCCGGGCTTCAATGAAACGCGCTTGACGACGAGGCCATTGACCTTCGTCGGGAGACCCGAATTGGCGTCGGTGAGTTTGTGGCCCCCGCTCGGGAGCGACTCGAACGTCACATGAACCGCAGCGACCCTCGCGTCGTCGACCGTCAGGTCACATTCGGAATCGCGACCGACGCGCACGAGGCGGGCGTCGAGACGGGCGGTGACGGTCTGGCCGCCGAGTTCGATCCGTAGATGGGCCATGAGGTTTCGTTGAACGTCCCGGACTTGCGCGAATGTACCTATCGATTCGAACCGACCGCTCCAAGAAGCGGAGAATCTCGGGCGCCCACCGCAACGGCCCGAATGCGGGGCCCGTGAAGGCCGAATCGGCGGAACCGGATGCGAGCCTCGACCCTAGGGTATCTTGTAGGAGTTCCCGCACGGCGCCCCCTCCGGGGGGGCGGCTGTATCATTCGGCAGGGCGCGGCTTGGGAAACGACGTCATGGACATCAGCGACGGTTCGGTGCGTGAAATCACCGCGGAGGCCGAGTTCGGCGCGGTTCGAACGGGGGTGACGGGGTACTTCGTCGTCACCGACCGATCGACCCCCACACGAATTCATGCGCTCGACTGCTACGCGGTCGGCGACTCGCACTTTCGCACGAAGGTCATCGTGAACGCGCGACGGCGAGGGCGCTACTACTTCGTCTCGAGCGTCGATGTCGCGCGGACGCGTTTCCCGAAGGGGCTCCCCTGCGGGCTCTGCCATCCGTTTCCTCAACCGCCTCGACTGCCGCCCCCGCCCCATCCGACGTCGAGGCTGTAGGACCCGGAGCCTTCGCGACGCGCGCGCACCCGTCAGCCGAGGGCGGGCCCGATCACGCCGTGGATCGGAGGTGCCAGGCCGAAGAGCCGGCGGACCCGATCGACGGCGTAGTCGCGCAGCCCCGGCAACGTCCGACGCACGGGCAATCGAGGCCCCCCGACGAAGGGACGCCAGACCCGCCGCACGACCCGGCGCCGCTCATGGGCTCGGAAGCGGCGCAACTCCGGATGCGCGCTCGCGATGGCGGGGTCGCGCAGCAGCCCTTCCACCTGGTGAAGCTGGTCCAACCAGTCGACGCCCGACGAGGTCTGCCGCCTGGTCGCCGAGTGCGCGTGGACACGGAACGCCGACAACGGCTCGTCGACGAACGCAACCGCGCCGTGGAATGCGAGCCGGCCCCAGAGTTCCATGTCGACCAACTGCTTCATGCGGACGTGGAAGCCGCCGTGTCGCTCGAGCGCCGCGCGGCGCACGAGGACCGCGGTCGGCTCGCCGATCCAGTTCCCGAGGCAATGCCCCCGAATCCACGCCGCGGACAGCGAGCCCGCGGCGTTCCACGCCAGGAGTTCCGTGAACGCCCGATGGAGCGTGCCGCTCTCCCGCCGGAACGCCGAGGCCTCGCGCCCGTCGGGGTCGTCGAACAGGAGATCCCTCGGGCCGAACACGAGGTCGACGTCTTCGCGCGCGAGCATCGGCGCGCAGAGCCGCTCGAGACAGCGGGGGTAGAGCACGTCGTCCTGGAGCAGCCATTTGACGAACCGACCGCGCGAGAGCGATGCGGCCCGATTCCAATTCGCGGCGAGCCCGACGTTGGTCGCACACGCGACGACGCGGACGCGGTCGTCGGCGACGGATCGCGCGCGCGCGACCGTGTCGTCGTCGCTCGCGTCGTCCACCACGAGCACCTCGAAGTCGTCGAGCGTCTGCGCGAGCGCGGACGCGAGCGTCTCGCCGATCCACGGGGCGCCGCGGAACGTCGGCACGCAGATCGAGACGAGGGGACGGGAGCGCAAGGGTCAGCCTCGCTCGGCCCTGCCCGCCACGGCCTCGAGCGCCTTGCGGGCGATGATCGGCGCGGCCAGCGCGGCGGAGGAGAACGCCTCGTCGAGATCGAACGCGTCCTGGATCTTGGCGCCGATGCGCTGGTCGAGGAAACGGATCAGCACGCGGATCTTCGGGTTGATGCGCCGGGCGTCGAGCGCCACCTCGAGGTTGGCCATGTCGTCGTTCGTGGCCGCGATGAGGCAGCGGGCGTGCGCGATCCCCGCCTGGTTGAGCACGCGGTCGTCGCGCATGTCGTCGATCAGGACCGGGTTGCCTCGTTCCTTCGCCTCGATCGCGAAGCGCGACGTTCCGTCGCGTTCGACGACCACGACGTCGGCGCCCTCCGCTTCCAGGAGTTCGAGGATGCGGGAGCCCAGATGCCCGAGCCCGCAGAGGACCACATGATCACGAAACGTGCTGGCCATGACCGACATCCATTCCCGCTCGCCGCGGCGGCGAGACGTCATCAGGAGCGCGAACCGAACGACCCCTTCGCCCAGGAGGACGAAGCCGATGAGCGGATAGACGCCGTGAAGGACTTCCAGGTACCAGACTTCGGGCGGATTGAAGAGCGCCTGGCCGTAGAGCGCGCTCCACGCGCCGTAGAGCGACATCAACGTGTCGGGCTTGGCGCCGCCCAGATTCTTCGGGTGGGGCGTGATGGAAAAGAGCAGGCCTCCGAGCATCACGGCCGCCGTCGCGAGCAGGAGCGTCCAACGAAAGGTGTGGACGAGCGCCCACGCGTAGAGGAACGAGACGCGCAGTCGCGCGCGCAGCGGGCGCCGAACCGACGTCGGCCTCGTCGGCATCACGAGAAGTGGAGCACGAAATCGAGCAGCTCGTGCGCCCGCTCGACGAGGAAGCCCCCCTCGCGCGCCGCGAGTTCGGTGAACGCGGTCCCGCGATGGCTGCGCACGCCCGGACCGTAGAGCACGAACGGCACGGCGTCGTCGAGGTGGCGGCCGGAGTCGACGGCCACGGCTTCTCCCGACGTCACGAGGATGCGCGCATCGCCCCGCGCCTCGAGTTCGCGGATCGCGGGCGCGATCACGTAGCCGTCGAGGCGTTCGAGCGCTTCGACCTTCGCGACGAAATCGCGCGAGTGCGACGCCTCGGCGGCGGCGCCCACGTGGAGGAAGACCAGATCGTGCGTCGAGAGTGCGGTCAGCGCCGCGTCGCACTTGGCGCGGAAGTTGGTTTCGACGGTGCCCGTCGCCCCCTCGACGCGGATCACCTCGATGCCCTGGAGCTTCGCCGCACCCACGAAGCCGGGGTCGACGCCGACGAGCGCCGCGCGCGCCCCCGTGCGCGACTCGAACGAAGGCAGCGACGTCTGGACGCCCGGACACCACGCCCACGCGAGCGTCGCGGGGTTCTCTTCCAGATCGGATCGACACTCGTTGACTTCGTGAAGCGGAAGCAGATCGCCGCTCTTCGCGATCGCCGCCACGAGGCGCGCCGTGCCCGTGCCGCGGGGGTAGGCGGCCTTGACGCTGCGCCCGACGATCTCATAGGGAGGGACGGTCTTGACGCGCACGTCGCGGGCGCCGCGCCAGATCAGGAGATTGCGCCAACCGTCGCCCGGAAGGAACACGAGGTCGGGATCGCAGATGCCCTTCGTCAACGCGTCGAGCAGCAGCACGGCCTCGTCGCGCGTCACGTGCCCCGCCGTCGGATCGAAGATCGAGTCCTCGTGGGCCGTGACGAGCGACAACCGAAAGACCTGATCGAGAGATCCGGGCGTCACGTCGAACGCCGCGGCGTCGAGGCACGCGCCGATCTCGGGATACAGCCTGGGGTCGAGCCCGAACAACGAGAGTGCGTGGACGCCTTCCTCGGGGCGGAGTCCCTCGGGAGCGGGTTGGAGCCTCCCGAGCCGACCATCGCGCGCGAGGCGGTCGAGCGCGGGCGTCTGTGCGGCCTCGAGCGGCGTCCGCCCGCCGAGATCGTCCTGCGGGCGGTCGGCTGCACCCGCCGCCGTCACGACGAGCGTCTTCATCGCGGGTTCAGCTCTCGTCGGACGGCAAGGGTTCGCCGGGAAAGAGCAGGCGGCCGAAGCCCGTCTCGGCGTCGACGATCCGACGCATACCCCCTTCGAGGACCGTGACGAGGATTTCGACGACCACCCCCACCCGACCCTCGTGGAGGTGGCCGGTGTAGGCGAGCAGCTCGCGCGGGCTCAAGACCGCGTGCGCGTGAACGAACGGCTCCGCCCCGCTCATGCCGATGTTCCCGTTGAGCGTGCCGATTTCCATGCGCTCGTCGAAGGTGCGTTTCAAGTACACGCCCTCCTTCGGGTCGAGGAACCCGAGGACCGCGTGATCGAGCGAACCGAGGCCCGAGATCCACGCGCCGGCGACCTTCGCCTTGAGGGCGAACGCGGCGAGGGATGCAACCACCTCTTCGCCCGGATCGAGGCGCAGGACGTAGCGACCGCCGGCAAAGGGATGGTATTTCATCGAAGCCCCGCGGAGCGCGACGCTCCGGGCACGGCGGGGAACCCTACCGGCGTCCGTCGGGGGGGTCAACTTCGCAGGCTCGACGCACCGTCCTTTTCGTCGTTTTCGAGTCGCCCCGGTTCGAATCGACGG
The DNA here is from genome assembly GCA_031401505.1 of Planctomycetia bacterium. GTDB lineage: Bacteria > Planctomycetota > PLA2 > PLA2 > JAEUHO01 > JANNRO01. The sequence continues at coordinate 7,434 of JANNRO010000198.1, read as the reverse complement.
GATTCGAAGCGATACGGTTCGAAACGCGATGGAACGAAACCAAGGTCTCATGCGGATCCACGTCGTCGCGAACCCGACCGCCGGACGTGGGCGAGCGCGCACGCTCGCGCACGACGTCGTCGCGGCGCTGCGCGGGAGCGGCGCGGCCGCGGAGGTGCATTTGACGACGGGCCCGGGCGACGCGAAGGCGTACGTCACGGCGCTCCCGCAAGGCGCCGTCGATCGCATCGTCTCCATCGGAGGCGACGGGACGCTGCACGAAATCGTGAATGCGAGGCCGGCGGCGCTCCGCGTGCCGATCGCGCTCGTGCCGCTCGGGACCGCCAATCTCGTGGCGCGCGACGCCGGGATCGCGCTCAAGGCCGACGCGGCGACGTACGCGCGGATCGCGCTCGCGGATCGGCTCTGGACCGTCGACCTCCTCGAGACCGATCGAGGCCTCTCGCTCGCGAACGTCGGCGTCGGCCTCGACGCGGCCGTTGTGCGCGCGGTCGCGTCGGCGCGCGGGGGCGGCGTCGGCGGCTACACGAAGTGGCTGTCCCCGATCGCGAAGACGTTTCTCGACTATGTGCCGCCCGCGATCGAGGTGTCGGTGGACGGCGGTCCCGTCGTGCGCGGGGGCGCCGCGATCGTGCAGAACACGCGCAACTACGGCGGGCTATTCACGCTCGCGTCCGACGCGCGCATGGACGACGGTCGCCTCGAGGTGACGGTGCTCCGGCGCGCGAAGCGGCGCGACTTCTTCCGCATGCTCGTGCGCGCCTATGCCTCGAACCTCGATCGGGACGCGGGCGTCACGATCCTCCGGGGCACGTCGGTCGAGATCCGGGCGTCGACGCCGGTCGCGACGCAGTCCGACGGCGATCCCTTCGGCGAAACGCCGATCCATGTCCGCGTCGCGCCCAGGGCGCTGACGCTGATCCGGCCATGAGGGCTACATCCGCGCGGCGGCTCGAATCGCGACCAGCGTGCGCATCAACGGCTCGACCGCCGAGAGGATGAGCATGTTGGGGCCGTCGCTGGGCGCGTGGTCGGGGTCCTCGTGGACCTCGGTGAAGAGGGCGTCGATGCCGACCGCCGCCGCCGCGCGTGCGAGCGGAGGCACCTCGCGACGATCGCCGCCCGATCGGTCACCCAGCCCGCCGGGGCGCTGCACCGCGTGGGTCGCGTCGAAGCACACCGGCACACCCAGCGCCCGCATGATCGTCAGCCCGCGGAAATCGACGACCAGCGCCCCGTACCCGAACGACACGCCGCGCTCGGTCAGGAGGATGTCGTTCGCGCCGCCCGCGCGGAGTTTCTCGACGACGTTCTTCATGTCGGAGGGCGCGAGGAACTGCCCCTTCTTCACGTTGATCGGCTTGCCCGTCGCGGCCGCCGCCGAGAGGATGTCGGTCTGGCGACAGAGGAAGGCCGGCACCTGCAGCACGTCCACCGCCTGCGCCGCCGTCGTCGCCTCGCCGGCCGAATGAAAGTCGGTCAATACCGGCACGCCGACCTTCTGCTTCACCTCGGCCAGGATCGCGAGCCCCTCGTCCATCCCGGGCCCGCGAAACGACGTTCCGCTCGACCGATTGGCCTTGTCGTAGGACGACTTGTAGACGAACGACACGCCCACACGCGCCGCGATGTCGCGCAGTTTCTCCGCGTGGCGCAGCGCGTGGTCGCGCCCCTCGACGACGCACGGCCCTGCGATCCAGAGGAGGGGCCGGCCCTCGCCGGCCACGAGCGGGCCGACGCGGAACGGCGCGACGACGGGGACGGCGGAATCGATCACTTCGACTTCCCGCCCTTCGCGCGCACGGTTTTCCTAGCCGGCAGTTTCCCTCTCCCGCGACCCGTTCCCTTCCCACCGAGGGCCGGCTTCGCCCCCCCCTTCGCCCCCACCTTCGTGTAGACGGGCTTCGCCGTCTCGCCCCGGACCAGATCCTCGTACGTCTCGCGACGGCGAGCGATCGCATACCTGGCACCGTCGACCATCACCTCGGGCGGCCTCGGCCGAGCGTTGTATTGACTCGCCATCACGAAGCCGTACGCCCCCGCGCTCATCACGGCGAGGAGGTCTCCCGCCCGCGTGTTCGGCGGAAAGGGGCGGTCCTTGGCGAGGAAGTCGCCCGACTCGCACACGGGGCCCACGATGTCGTGGAGCGGCAGCGGGGGCTCGATGCCGAGCGCCGGCGGCGCGTCGCCGACCACGGGCCAGATGCGGTGATACGAGCCGTAGAGGCTGGGACGGATCAGGTCGTTCATGCCCGCGTCCACGATCACGAAGCGCTTGTCGCCCGAGATCTTGCGGTAGAGCACGCGCGTCAGGAGCACGCCCGCGTTGCCCACGATCACGCGCCCGGGTTCGAGCACGAGTCGCAACCCGCTCCCGCGCAGAAGGGGCGCCACGGCCTTGGCGTAGGCGTCGATCGGCGGCGCCGCCTCGTCACGGTAGTAGATCCCGAAGCCGCCGCCCATGTCGAGATACGCGAGCGACGGCGCGTCGGCGCGGATCTTCGCCGCGAGCGCGATGCACTTCTCGAGCGCCTGCGCGTAGGGCTCGACGGTGGTCAGTTGCGAGCCGATGTGACATTGGAGCCCGCGCAGCTCGAGCGAAGGCAGCTCGAGCACTCGACGCGAGAGCGCCTCGCCACGCTCGATGTCCACGCCGAACTTCGATTCCTTCTTGCCGGTCGAGATGTACGTGTGCGTCTTCGGATCGACGTCGGGATTCAACCGGATCGCGACCCCCGCCCGCTTCCTAAGCCGCGCCGCGACGGCGGCGAGGACGTCGACTTCTTCCTCACTCTCGACGTTGAAGAAGAGGATGCCCGCGCGAATTGCATCTTCCATCTCGGTGACCGTCTTGCCGACGCCGGCGAAGACGACGGACTTCGCCTTGGCGCCGACCGACGTCACGCGCTTCAACTCGCCCCCCGAGACGACGTCGAAACCGCAGCCCTCCTTGCGCACGATCTCGAGGAGCGCGAGCGTCGAGTTCGCCTTCAGCGCGAAGCAGATCAGCGGGTCGAACTCGGCGAAGGCCGACTTCAACTTGCGCACGTGCTCGACGACGGTGCGCTTGCTGTAGACGTAGGCGGGCGTGCCTACCTCGGCCGCGAGCCGGTCGAGCGCGACGTCCTCACACCAGAGTCGCCCGTCCTTGTGTCGGAAGTAGTCCACGGTTTCCTCGTGTCGTCTTCGGTTGCGTCATCGAAGGGGAGCGGCGCAGGATACCGGTCGGAGCACCCTCGGACGCGCCCGGGGCGCAGCGAGCGGGAGCTCGGAGTCTCGCGCGGTACGCTCGCGCCGATGGCGCACCGCTCTCCCCTCGTCGACGTCTCGCGCGAACTCTCGTCCCGCGTCGACGGGTTGCGTTTCGCGCCGCCGACCGCCTACGTCTACAACCCGCTCGTCTACGCGCGCGCCCCGCACGAGGCCTACCTCGACCGCTACGGGTGCGAACCCCGCGAAATTCTCGTGCTCGGCATGAATCCGGGCCCGTTCGGCATGGCGCAGACCGGGGTGCCGTTCGGCGACGTCGAGATGGTGCGGTCGTGGCTTTCGATCTCGGGCCCCGTCGCGAAACCGCCGCGCGAGCACTTGAAGCGGCTCGTCGAGGGCTTCGCGTGCCCGCGTCGCGAAGTTTCGGGAACCCGGTTCTGGTCGTTCGCCCGCGACCGCTTCCGGACACCGGAGGCGTTCTTCACGCGCTTCTTCGTCGCCAACTGGTGCCCGTTGGCGTTCCTCGACGCCGGCGGAGCCAACCGCACGCCCGACAAGTTGCCGGCCGCGGAGCGTCGGCCCGTCGAAGCCGCGTGCGACGACGCGCTGCGCGCGGTCGCGCGCTTGCTCGGGATCGAGCGCGTCGTCGGCGTGGGTGCATTCGCGGCCGCGCGCGCTCGGCTCGCGCTCGTCGGGCGCCCGATCCGCATCGACTCGATACCGCACCCGAGTCCGGCGAGCCCCGTCGCGAATCGCGGCTGGGCGGCGGCGGCAGAGAAGGCCTTCCTCGCGGCCGGGATCACGATCCCCGAGCCTCGTTGAGGCTTACAAAGGCGGCGGAGGCGGCAGCGGCGCCGAAGCGAACGACGCCGTGGGCAACGCCGTACGTGACGCCGCGGGCGACGGGGCCCTCGTCCGACCCGACTTCGGCTTGACGACCTTCGGCGCGGCCGCCTTCGCGGCGGCGGCCTGGGCGGCGATCTTCGCCGGCGACGGCGTGCCCTCGACGATGCTCTTCAGGTGCCCCTCGAGCTTCTTCAGGAGGCGCGTGTGGATCTGGCACACGCGGCTCTCGGAGATCCGCATCACGGTGCCGATCTCCTTCATCGTGAGGTTGTCGTGATAGTAGAGCGCCACGACGGTCCGCTCGGGCAGCGAAAGAACGGTCGAGAACGAGGCGGCGAGATCCTTCGTCACCATCTCGTCGAACGGCACCTCGCTGTCGCGATCGACCAGCACGTCGAGCTTCCTGACCTGGTGCGGGTCGTCGCTCGACTCGTCTTCCCTCGCCAACGTGTAGACGGTGGTCAGGTTCGACTCGCGGCGCAAGTCTTCCGCCTCGACGTCGGTCGAGCCGGTGTGCTCGGCGAGCTCGCGCGTGGAGGGATCGCGCCCCAGCCGCTGCTTCAACGCCGTGAACGCCTTCCTGTACTTGTCGGCGCGGTTGCGCACGAGCCGCGGCACCCAGTCCTGCGCGCGCAACTCGTCGAGGATCGCGCCGTGCACGCGCGTCGCGCAATACGATTCGAAGCGCGTGCCCCGCGTGATGTCGAAGTTCTCGATCGCGCGGATCAAGCCGAACACGCCGGCCGAACGCAGGTCCTGCACGTCGATCGAGCGGGGCAGTCGCGCCGCGATGCGGTTGCCGATCACCTTGACGAGATAGAAGTACCGTTCGATCAGCCGGTTGCGCAGGCCCTGATCGCCGTTGCGCTTGAACTCGGCCCAGACCTCGGTGAAATCGTCGTCGGCTCGGCGTACTTCGGCGTTCATCGGCCCCTCCCTCGCGGCGCTCCCATGAGGTCGCGAATCTCGACGAGGGTGTGTTCGGACTTCAACCGCGCGATTTCATCCAGACGACGCACGACCCGCACCGGAAAGAAACGGCGCCCGGAGGGCGACGTCTCCGCCGGCACGATCAGCCCGAGGCGCGCGTACTGATGGAGGGTCTGCCTGGACAGACCGGTCGCTTTCGCGATTTCACCCATCGAGTAGAGCCGCCTCTCTACGAGCATGAGCCTCGTGCCGCCTCCGAACGAAGCCCGAGGGCTCCCTTCGATGGCGTACGCCACCCCCGCCCGTTCCCCGGCTGCGGGGATCGAGCGGGAGCGGCACCCGTCGTCTGCGTTGGAATCGACTGCCTGTCCGAACTGGACCAAACCCAGGTCCGGGGCCCCTTCCGTCGAGCCGGCCCAAGCCGCACCCGAACGTCAAGGACATCCAAACCTCACCCGAACGGCAAGTATGCACGAGCCGGGGCGCGGATGCAAGCGCAAAACTCCTGTCAGGACAAGTACTTAGGTCGTCAATGTCGTTTTTTCCGAGTTGATGTCGCCGCAACGGATGGGGAGGAAACCCCCTCCATGGACCGGAGTTAGACACTACAGGTTGTATACAAACATCGACACAACGGCGATGGGCCGCCCCGTCAAAGCCGCGCTCCCCCTCCCGCCGCCCTCCCCGTCCGCCGGATCGCCCCGATGAACGACGCGCGGCGAAGAGCGCTTCGCGGAGGCGACATGGTCGAATCCCAAACCCTCGAAGGAACCCGCGCATGCCGCCCGAGACAGAATCCATGGACAAGGTCCTCGCGCTCACCAAGCGCCGGGGGTTCGTCTTCCCGTCCTCGGAGATCTACGGCGGACTCGCGGGTTGCTACGACTACGGCCCGGTCGGCATCGCGCTGAAGCGCCTGATCCGCGACGAGTGGTGGCGCGCGATGGTTTCGCGCCGCGAGGACGTCGTGGGCATCGAGACGTCGATCCTGATGGCCGCGAAGGTGTGGGAAGTCTCCGGCCACGCGACGAACTTCCACGATCCGATGGTGGACTGCAAGAAGTGCAAGGCGCGCTTCCGAGCGGACATGGTCGCGGAATCGCAATGCCCCGAACGGCCGTCGAAGAAACCCGGCGAGTGCGGGGGTGAATTGACTGCACCGCGCCAGTTCAACATGATGTTCAAGACGCAGGCGGGCGCGGCGGAGGACACGTCGTCGACCGTCTACCTGCGCCCCGAAACGGCGCAGGGCATGTTCGTCAACTTCAAGAACGTGATGGAGACGACGCGCGTCAAGGTGCCTTTCGGGATCGCGCAGCAGGGGCGCTCGTTCCGCAACGAGGTCGTCGTGCGCAACCAACTGTTCCGCATGCGCGAGTTCGAGCAGATGGAAATGGAGTTCTTCTGCGTGCCGGGGACCGAGGGCGAGTGGTTCTCGCACTGGAAGAACTACCGCCTCCAATGGTGGAAGGATCTCGGCGTGCGGCCCTCTCGCCTGCGCCTGCGCGACTACGGCAAGGACGAGCTCGCGCACTACGCGAAGGCGTGCACCGACATCGAATTCCTCTATCCGTTCGGCTGGAAGGAGGTCGAGGGCATCGCGTCGCGCGGCGACTTCGACCTCGCCGCGCATCAGACCGGGAGCGGCAAGGGTCTCGCCTACCTCGACGAGGCGACGAAGAAGTGGGTGCTGCCCTACGTCGTCGAGCCCGCGATCGGGGTCGACCGCTGTTTCCTCGCCGTGCTCGCCGACGCCCTCGAGGAAGAGGTGAAGGCCAACGGCGAAACCCGCGTCGTGCTCCATCTCCATCCGAAGCTCTCGCCCGTGCAGGTGGGGATCTACCCGCTCGTCAAGAAGGACGGCATGCCCGAGAAGGGCCGCGCGATCTTCGAGGCGCTGCGCGACACGTTCCGTTGCGTCTACGACGAGGGCGCGACGGTCGGCAAGCGCTACGCCCGTGGTGACGAGGTGGGCACGATGTTCGGCGTCACGATCGACTCGCAGACGATCGCCGACGGCACGGTGACGGTGCGCGACCGCGACACGACCGGGCAGGATCGCGTGCCCGAGCGCGAGCTCCACGCCTACCTGGCCGAGAAGATCCGCACCTGGAAGCGCGCCGACCCGGGCGTGTAACCTCGGACGAAGAACCCGTGCGCCGCTCGACCTTTCAATCGCCGCTGCTCTTCGCGCTCGTGTCCCTCCTCGTTCCGGCTCCGGGCTGCAGCTCGAAGCCCAAGCCGAAAGAGACGCGGGTGACGGGGGTCTCGCCGAGCGCCCCCGGAGAGTTCCAGAGCATGCGCTCCCTGCTCGCGAAGCTCGGTCGGGTGCGTGACGCCGGCGATGCGGCGGGCGCGCGGGCGATGTTTCCCGAGGTGCTGCGCGAGGGCAAGGGCCTGCTCGTGATGCCGCCCCCCAACGACTTGAAGCGCGAGAGCGTGCCTCGC
>JANNRO010000197.1:0-16785 GCA_031401505.1 Planctomycetia bacterium | reverse complement strand
GCCGATCTTCCCCTGCCACATGAAGTACTCGCCCATCGAGCAGCCCGAGTACGGCGCGATGTACTGCATCGGCGCGGGGTCCGCGGCCGAAGCGTTGACGATGATCGTGTACTCCAGCGCGCCATACTTGCGGAGCGTCTGCACCACGCCCGCGACGGTCGATTCCTTCTGGCCAACAGCGACATAGATGCACACCACCGCCTCGGGCGTGCCCCAGTACTGCTTCTGGTTGATGATCGTGTCGAGCGCGATCGCGGTCTTGCCGGTCTTGCGGTCGCCGATGATCAGTTCGCGCTGGCCGCGGCCGATGGGGGTCATCGAGTCGATGGCCTTGATGCCGGTCTGGAGCGGCTCCTTGACCGGCTGGCGATCGGCGATGCCCGGCGCGATCATCTCGACCGGGCGCGTCGACTCGGCGCGGATCGGGCCCTTGCCGTCGAGCGGATTGCCGAGCGCGTCGACGACGCGGCCGATCAACGCCTCGCCCACCGGGACCTCGAGCAGCGCGCCCGTGCGGCGCACCGTCTGGCCCTCCTTCAGGTCCTTGTAGTCGCCGAGCACGATCGCGCCGATCGAGCCCTCCTCGAGGTTGAACACCTGACCACGGACGCCGCCCTCGAACTCGAGCATTTCGCCCGCGAGCGCCTTGTCGAGGCCGTAGATGCGGGCGATGCCGTCACCGACTTCGAGAATCGTGCCGACCTCGGCGACGTCGAGGTCGCTTCGGTAGGTTTCGATCTCCTTGCGGAGGACGCTGGCGATTTCTTCGGGATTGATGCGCATGGGGAGTTCCGAGACGCGGCTGCTGGATCTGGTGGGGATGCTTGAAAGGGGAGGGTCGGTTCAGGTGGCGACCGTGGAACCCGCGCTCGCGATGCGAGTGCGAAGCTCCGAGAGCTGGCGACGGACGCTGCCGTCGGCGACCGAGTCGCCGACACGGACGATGGCACCGCCGAGAATCGCGGGGCGCACGACGTGCTTCAAGACGGGGGTCTTCCCGATCGCCGACGCGAGGCGCGAAGCCCACGCCGCGAGGTCGGACGCCTCGACCGCGGTCGCGGTCGTCAGCGTGACCGGCACGCGGCCGAGCTTCACGTCGAGGATCTGGTCGAATGCGTCGGCTGCGTCGGGAATCGTGAAGAGCCGGTTGCGACGCAGGAGGACGTGGAGGAAATCGGTGAACAGGTCGGAGGACTTGCCGCGGAACACGCGGTCGATCGTGGCCGATTTCGCGTCGCGACGGATGGCGCCCGAAAGGAAGAACGCGCGGAGATTCTTGTCGGCGCGCCACTGTCGGGCGAGCGCGATCAATTCGCCGCCGACCTCGACCAACACGCCCTGGGCCTCGGCCGAATCGGCCAAAGCCTGCGCGTAGATCAGCCCGAGGCCTTCGGTGCCGCGACTGCTCACGCGCGACTCCTCGACGAGGCGGCGCCGGACGCCTTGCGGGAGCTCTCGTAGGCGACGACGGACTCGTCGACCAGGCGACGGTGTCCGGCCGGGTCGAGCTGGGTCTTCAGGATCCTGCCCGCGACCTCGGTCGCGACGGCGGCGACCTGGTCGTAGATGTCCTTCAGCGCGCCCTGTCGGGCAATCTCGATGTCGCGCAACGCGCGATCGCGCTCGCGGCCGGCTTCGGCCTGCGCGTCGGCGTGGATCTTCGACTTCAACGCCTCGGCGTCGCGACGACCCTCTTCGACGATCTTGCGGGCCTCGTCGTTGGCGGAGGAGACCTTCGCCTGATAGTCGGCGAGCATCGCCTTCGCATCGGCATTGGCCTTCTCGGCCCCCTCGATCGCGTCGCGGATGCCCTTCTCGCGGGCCTGGAGGCCGGTCAGAATCGGCTTCCACGCGGTCTTCGTGAGAATCAAGAGAAGCAGGAGGAACACGACGACGGTCGCGACCGCGACGTACAACTCGGGGACGATCAGTTTCGAGGACGGGTCGTCGTGAGCCGCGGCGCCATGTGCTTCGTCGGCGGCAAGACACGGAGACGCCATCGAGCAGAGGGCGACGATCGCGACCAAAAGCGCGCGGACAGCGGTGCGCATGGGACCACCTTCGGGACGAGAGCGGAACACGAGAAGATGCGAGCCGGGCCGCGGGACAGCCGTCCCGCCGCCGGATACGAGGACGGGCGAGGGGGCCCGCGGGCGATCCCGCAGGCCCCGACGTCGTCGCGGGTGAGGGGCGCTGCTATGCCTTGCTGATCATGCAGATGACGAGGGCGAAAAACGTGAAGCCCTCGATGAGCGCGGCCGAGATGATCATGGCCGTCTGGATTCGGCCGCCCGCTTCGGGCTGTCGGGCGATCGCCTCGACGGCATTGCCGGCGATCATGCCGATGCCCTTCGCGGCGCCGATGACGACGAGGCCGACGCCGACGGCGAGGAGGCCGTTGACACCGAGGGCTCCGCCCGGGCTTTCGGCGGCGAGCGTGAAGAGGGGGGCGAACAGCGACGCGAGCGTGAGGCCCATCGAATGGACTCCGGGGTTGGACGACGACGTGAACGAAAAAGGAAACGGGTTCGGGATCGGCCGCGCGGGCGGCTCGCTAGTGATCCGGGTGGACCGCCATCCCGATGAAAAGGGTCGTGAGATACGTGAAGATGTAGGCCTGCAGGAAGCAGACGAACAACTCCAGCAGACTGATGGCCGTCGCGCCGACGATCGACGCGATCGCGACTCCGATGCTCATTCCGCCGACGCCCTGCGCGAGCATCGAGGTGAAACCCAGGATGATCGCGAGCACGATGTGGCCGGCGATCATGTTGGCGAACAGACGGATGGCGAGCGAGAACGGCTTCACGATCGCGCCGGCGAGTTCGAGCACGAGCATGAGCGGCCACAGGGCCTTCGGCACGTGGGGCACGAAGTTCTTCCAGTAGTGCCCGACGCCCTGTTCCTTCATCCCACCGATGTGGATCGCGAAGAAGGCGCAGATCGCCAATCCGGCCGTTACGCCGATATTGCCCGTGGCCGTGCCCGAAACGTGGGATGGGCGTCCGGTGATCGCCGTCAGGATCGGGTCGATCGGGAGCGCGCCGAGCAGATTGCTGAAAAGAATGAGGAAGAAGAACGTCCACAGGATCGGGATGAACCGGTCGGTCGCGTCGTGGAGGATCGGACGCGCGACCTGCTCGCGAACGTACTGGAGAATGCTCTCGACGAAGTTGCGGGCACCCTTCGGGACCAGATCCTTCGAACGTCCGAGCCACGAAAACATGACGAGCATCAAGATGGCCGAGACGACGAGCATCACGAGCTGGTTGGCGATCCCCTGGCCTCCGACTCGGAACACCTCGTGGGGGAGGACGTGCGAGAGCGGACCCCCGTCGGATGCCAGGAGGCAGGTCCACGCGGCGAATTGACTCGCGACCTCGATCATCGGGCCAGATCTCCGGCTACGGGACGACTCGAAGCGGCGACGCCGATGATCGGGGTCGACACGTCACCCGTTGTGACCGGCACGTCGACGACGGTCATCATGCGGGAGGCGGTCGCGATCTCGATGCCGAGAACGACCCCGTACGCGACGCCCGCTCCGAGCAGAAAGGGCGACGTGACGAAAGGACGCGTGACCCACACGACGAGGCAGGCCGTCAGGACGAACAGCATCCGGATGCCGAGTCCGATCAGCCACGCCTGCGGGAAATTTTCCGGGCTCTGTCGGGCGAATTTCGAGGCCAGCGGGATGGCACCGAGGATCGCGCCGATCAGGGCGACGACGAACGCAACCGACCACGCGACAACGCCTTGCGTCGATTCCCAGAGGTGGACGGGCCAGATTCCGAGCGTGCACACCGCGCCCAAGACGATCGCAGTTCGACCGGCGAAACGGGGGAGAGAGACCGTCATCGATTCCGAGGCATGAACAACGGGCGCGGCGGGTTTGTCAAAGCGACGCCGAGTGGGTCGAGGAAGCGACGCTTCCTAGGCGCCCGGCGGGGGCCGCCCTGGCTGCTTGCCGACCGGGGCCTTCGGGTCGAGCGTCCTCTCCCCAAGGGATTCGGACGACTCAGACCTAAGTGCTTGCTGGATAAGAGAATACATCCCTAGGATGACTCCCAACCCAGCGCCCGCGACGCGCATCCAAGGCGAAGTCCCCCATTTATCATCGAGCCAGAATCCGAGGAAGAAAAACACGAGAACTCCGGCGCCGAAATTGAATCCGACGCTGGCCCATTTCCCGAGGCCCGAATCTGCAGTCGTATCTCGCGTTGCCGGCGCCGCGTGTCCATCAGGGGAAGCGCCGGCTGAGCGGCCGACGGGACCGGAATCCGACGGATCGCTCGGCGGACTCGCGAACGGGGGATCGCCGTCGGGCATGGCGCAAGCGTACGCTCGGACCCCTGTTCGGCCGTGATTCGATCGGGGGCGGCTACCATCCGCCCGCCCTCCCGAGGTTCTCGCCACCGTGCCGAATCCGACCCGCAGATCGCATCGCTGTTCCCGGCGAAGCACCCACGTAGGGTCGGCGACGACGTCCATCCTGGGCGGTCTCACCCTGCTCCTCATCGGGTTCGGCCTCGGCCTCGTCCTGTCGAGAAGTCGGGCCGAACCGCAAGGCGCGTACGAGTTGCCTAAGCGTCCCGGTCGGGCGCCCGCCCGCCGAAGTCCCGCGGCGCAGGTCTCGACGACGGCCGCGATGGAGGCACCGGGCCCCGTCGCCGACATATCCCCGCGACCCGCCGTGACTCCACCGGCCGCGATTCCTCGCCCGGCCGACCCGGCCGTCGACCCCGTCGCCGTGACGAACCCGCCCGCGCCGCCCCCGCTGCCGCCGACCCCGTCGTCGACCTCTGCATTCGCGTCCAACGAGATCGGCTTTCGACTCGTGGGAGTCGATGCGTCGGCGATCTCCGATTCGGTTGCGGCACTCGCCCGTGCGCAGGCGACCTCGAATTCGGTCCTCCTGCGATTTCGGTTCGTGCCGTCCGCACGCGCCGAGCCGCCGCTCGAAGGCGCGAGGGCCGTCATCGCGATCGAGGCGAACGGACTCCGCGTCGGACGCGTGTCCCCTCCGCCGCTCGAGGCCGACGTCATCGCCGCGCTGATGCCGCCGCTCGGGCTCGCGGGCGACGTGCTCTCGGGCGCGCTGCTGCCGGTCGGCGACCGGGGTCGAACGGTCGCGCTGGCGGCGTTGACCGCGTTGCTGGCCGGTGACGCCGATGCGTGTCTCGCCCTCCTCGAAGGGGCGGGGGAGGACGCCGGTGTGCGCGTCCTCGGTGCGTACGCGCATCTCGCCCGCAAGGAACTGTCGTCCGTCCACGCCGGCGTGCTCGGACTCGGGACCCGTGCCGACGTGGGAGCCGTCGCGCGATTCCTGACGGGCTCGGCGCTGCTCGCCGACGGCAATCCCCGCGAGGCGCTGCGAGACTTCGCGGCGGCGATCGAGGCTCGACCCTCGTATTGGCCCGCGCGACTGCTCGCGGGAACGGCCAACGATCGCCTCAATCTGCCGGAGGCGGCGCGAGATCAGTTTGCGGCCGTCCTGGCGGCGGTCCCCGGTCGTCCGGAGGCGGTGATCGGCTACGCGCCCCATCTCGCCGAGACCGACCGTGCGGCGGCCGTGGCGCTCGTCGAGAAACTCCTCGTCGAACGTCCCGCGCTCGTTCCCGGTTGGTGGCAACTCGCGTGGTTGAGGCGCAAGGGCGACACCAGCGAGGATCTCCAGCAGGGCGTCGAGGCGTTGAAGCACGTCGTGGCGCTTCGCCCCGGAGATGCCGATGCGTGGGGAGCGCTCGGGGTCGCGCACTCGCGCTGGGCGTCGGGCGGCGGGGGCGTCGAGGCATATCGGGCGGCGGCGGCCGCGTTCGCGAAGCAGTGCGAATTGACCCCCGACGACGGGCTCGCGTGGTTCGGCCAGGCGGCCATGCTTCACGAAGTGGCGTTCAAGGCGCCGCTCGGGGGCGACGCGGGTGCGCTCGCCCAGCGCGTGAGCGCCACGGCCGCGATCTACGTGAAAGCGCTCGCGCGGGGGATGCCCCGACCCGATCTGGCGCGCGTCCACTTCAATCTCGGACTGCTGCTCGACGCCGTCACCGTCTGGCCCGAGGGATCCGATCCGTCGGGGCTCCCGCGCCGCTCGGCCGAGGCCTACGCCGCCGCGCTCGACGCGGATGCGGGCTACGCCGAAGCAGGGATGAAGCTTCTCGCCGCGCGCATCGGCGATCGCGACGTGAAGGAGGCGATGAAGGCGCTCTCCACGCTCCCCCCGGGCATCGACTTGAAGGAGCGCGCGGTGCTCGAGGCGGCGCTCGCCCATGTGAAGGGCGATCCCGCAGGCGCGGTGCGCCAGTTGACGGGCCCCGGTCGCACGACGGTTGCGGGGGCCGACCCGCTGACTCCGCTCGCGAAGGAACTGCTCCTGCTCGACTACCGGCGGCTCGCGGTCACCCTGCTGTCGAACGAGGCGCGCGATCCGGCGCGCATCGTGATTCGCGCTCGGGCGCGCGCCGGTCTCGGCGACGTCACCGGTACGACCGCCGATCTCGCGCTCCTGCGCACGCTCGACGCGCCGCGCGCCGACGACCTTCGCCGCAATGACGCCGACGTCCGTCGCACCTTGGGCGAGCTTCCCGCCCGCTGACGCGTCAAGGTTTTCTCAAAAGTGTCAGACACTTCCGAGAAAACCTTGCGGCGATCAGGCGACGACGAAGCGCGACGTCGCCGAGGCGACGCCGTCGATCTCGAGATCGAGCACGTTTCCCGACGCGATCGGACCGACCCCCTCGGGCGTCCCGGTGAAGATCAGATCGCCCCGTTCGAGCCCGAACCAGCGATCGAGTTGCGTCACGAGCAACGCGATCGGACGCAGCATCAACGACGTGTCACCTCGCTGTTTGATCGTCCCGTCGATGCGCAGCGTGAATCGAACCGCGTCGAGCGCGGGAACCCTCGAGATCGCGACGAACGGTCCAATCGGCGCCGATCCGCGAAATCCCTTCGCCGCGGCCCATGGCAGTCCCGCTTTCTTCGCCTCCGCCTGCCGCGTCCGATCGGTCAAATCGAGCCCGAGCGCGATCGCCTCGACGGTCGTGCCGGTACCCACGCGCACGACGAGTTCCGCCTCGTGGTGGATCTCGCCCGCGCCGTCGAGGAAGCGGATCGGTCCGGGCGGCGCCAGGAGCGCGTGCGCGGGCTTCAGGAACACGACGGGTTCGCCGTGCGAGTCGGGTGTGGATCCCATTTCGCGGGCATGGGCGGCGTAGTTGCGTCCGATGCAAAAAATCGTCGGCATCACGACACCGTAGCAATCCGGCGCGATGCTCCCGAGGAATGGGGCGACCCGAGGTCGATCAGCGAGCCGGCGTTGCAGAGGCCGCGGTCGGTGCGACGGGACGGACGTCGAACGTCAACGACGACCACACGCTCTCCCAGTCGGCCTTCGTCTCGGCGGGGGCACGCCACATCTGGACGGCGTGAACGAGCCAGGCGCCCGGGCGATCGAGTTTCAGCGTCACGCGCCCGTCGGCGTCCGAACGCGCGGAGTTCGTTCCGATCGCGTCGGCCCGTTGAAGGGCGCCGACGAGGACGTTCGCCTTCGGCTTCCCGTCCACGAGGACTCGGACTTTCAACGAGTCGCCGGCCCGGGCCGCCAGCGGGTCGCTCTCGGGAACCAATTCGAACGGGAAGCCGAACACGCGATCGAATCCGATCGATGGGCTCGACTCGGGGCCCACGCGTACGAAGGTCTTGACGGCCCGGGAGTAGATCTCGTTGCCGTCCTTCTCGGACTCGCCGTGCGCCTTGCGCCACGCCAATACCTCGTCGAGGCCGTCCTCGGCCAGGTACGTCTCGAACTTCTTCGCGTCCAGCACGTTCGGGTGCCGTGTGCTGCGGTAGGCGACGACGTGGAGGCCCTCGTCTTCGAGCCGCAGGAGTCCGGCCGGATCGTCGCCTTCGCGGCCGAGGACGTCCCTCTCACCCTTCGGCCCGAACACGAAGAATCGTTCGATGCGGGCCGCCTTGCGGGGAACAACGTCACCGGTGAAGCCCTCGCCCACCCGCAGTGAAAACGACACGGGCCCCGCCTTGTCCCGACGAAACGTGCTGGGCTCGATCCAGAACTCGTGAGCGCCGGCCGCCGAGGCGAGGAGCGGCAACAGGGCGAGTGCGGAGACGACGCGGCGAAACATGGATGGACTCCGGACCGATGCGGATGGACTCGACCGTGGGGGAGGAACGCGCTCGTCAATCGTCGATCGGCGCGCCGTCCGCGGGCACGGCGAACGCCTTCTCGACCAGATCCTCGACGTCGTTCGACACTTCGCCGTCGTCGTCGCCGGTCAGTCGGCCGACGATTCCGTCGGCCGATCGACCCCCTCCGCTTCCTCCGCCGCACGCGGCGAGCGGAACGACCGCCGTCACGAACACCAACCAACGAATGGCGCGTTTCATCGGAGTTCCTCTCGTGGGGGTGTCTAGTGGACCCGCGTCACGCCGTCGTGGGGCGAGGCGAGGTAGGGGAACACGGCGAGAAAGGGCTTGTCGTTGGCACAGACCGTGTCGCCGAGCGAGCGCGGACTGGCGCCGATCGGCGCGCAGGAGAACGCACCTCCGACCAGATGCCCGGCCACGACCTGGAGCGCGATGTCGACCACGTCGTCGGTCAGCCGACGGCCGTTGGGAAAGCCGTCGGATTGACCCGCGAGCAGCCCCATGCGATCGGGCGACACGCTGACCGGCGTCGCCATGTTGAGCCGCAAGTACTCACAGGCTGCACCTTTTGCGTTGACTCCCGGTACGCCGGTCAGGAAGACCGTCACGAGGTCGGCGCGCGGGGCCGGCGGCACGACGACCGACGGGAAGAGCGACGTGATGATGCCCGCCAGCTCGGAGTTCTGGACGTACGGGAGGAACTGCGTGTCGTCCTTCGGCTCCGTGTAGTTCCACTTGTTCTTGTCGAGCCGCGGAATCACAACTTCGTTGACGAGCGGCATGCCGAGCCGCGACATCTGGGTCCATGCTCCGCCCTGGATCGGGTCCTTGCCGTCCGTGCGGTTCAATTTCACCTGCTTGCGGCTCGCGGTCGACCAGATGCCCACGATCGACGTGGCGGCGTTCGGATCGGTCGCGGGACTCGCGTCCGACGTCAGGAGCGCCTTCGGCACCTGAAGGACGATCGAGTGACAGTTGAAGCCCGCGAGGTGGTCGCCGCCGGGGACGATGCCGCATTGGGCGTTCTGGCCGCCGGGTACGACCGGGTCGATGTTGACGAGGTCGAATACGCGGCCGAGGAAAATGAAGAACGGATCGTCTCGCGGGCCGCAGAACGATCGGATGCCCCCCGCGATCGACTCGATCGCGGCCGGGACGATCGACGTGTCGTAGACGGTGCCGGGGAACGTCTTCGGGCCCACGTGGTTGGGCGCGACGAGCGCGTTCGACGCGAGGACGGTCTTGACCCCCGTGCGGCGGTCCCCGTCGACGCGCGTCAGCGTGTAGCGTTGCTCGACGTTCAAGTTCGTGTACGTGTCGAGCATCGCGTCGTACGTCACCGGGCCGACGTTGTAGAGGAACGTGTTCGCGTTCTTCGTGACCGTCGTGAACTGGAACTGGTACGTGATGTCCTCGATCGCGTCGCCGTCGTTGTCGACGTGGATCTCGTAGAGCGCGTCGTCGGCGAAGCCGAAGTAATTGGGGCCGCCGGACGGCTCCTCGAGGGGAAAGTAGTTGGCGACGAGCGTGACGGTCGTCGGCGCGTCCGGGCTGGTGAAGGCGTAGACGTCGGTGCCGTCGATCGCGCGATCCTGCGACGTGCCGGGCGCCTCGCTGTGGCTCGACGCGTCGACGCGCGACGTGGCGGGGCCCGAGAGCAGCGCTGCGCCGAGCGCGAGCGCGACGACGGGCCGCAGAGAACCGTAGAGCGGCGGAAGGGGCGACCTCATGGGGAGTACCTCGCGGCGTGCGAGTCGATGCGACCCGCCGCACCCGAGCCGTACGCGGGGCACCGCCATTCGGATGCAGCGCGCACGCCGCGCGCCCCGTCGGGCGGATCGGCTCCGTGCGGGTGGTACAAACGGTGTGCGCGACGCGGCATCCGCGGCTCGCCCCGTGGCGTAGGAATCTCCGACGGCATGAACCCGTTCCCGACCCCTGACGACGACGCGCGAGTCGCGCACGCCATCGCTTCCGGGGACGAAGCTGCGTTGGCTCGCGCCTACGACGCGCACGGCAGTCTGGTGTACGGACTGGCGCTGCGCGTCTGCGGCAAGGTCCACGACGCCGAGGAAGTGCTCCAGGACGTCTTCTTGACGCTCTGGCGTACTGCCTCGCGATTCGACGCAGGCCGAGGTTCGCTCGTCGCCTACCTGACCACGTTGACCCGCCATCGAGCCATCGACCGAATCCGCAGCCGGCATGCCCGCCCCGACGCGGCGCTCGGAATGAGCGACGACGCGCCGCCGGTCGCGTCCCTCGCCCCGACGCCGTCGGACGGCGCGGAACTGAGTGAGGACGCGCGGCTCGCGGTCGGCGCGCTCGATCGCCTTCCGGTCGAGGAACGTCGCGTCCTGGAACTCGCATACTTCGACGGGCTCTCGCAATCGGAGATCGCCGCACGAACGGGCGATCCTCTCGGTACCGTGAAGGGCCGTACGCGCAACGCGTTGCGCCGTCTGCGCGAGGCCCTCCCCCGTTCGCTCGGAGGCGTGCAATGAGCCGCGACTCCGTCATCGAACTCTTCACGCTCTCGCTCCTGGGTGCCCTCGACGGCGAAGAGGCTGCGGCCGTCCGCGCCCGACTCGACGCCCGTCGCCCGGAAGATCTCGACGCCATCACGGCCGCCGAGACGCTCGTCGGCTCGATCGGCGCCGGCGTCGCTCGCGTGTCTGCGCCGCCCGCCGCCCGCGAGCGCCTCCTCGCCCGCATCGCGCACGACGCACCCGAGGTCAGATCGCGTGCGGGTTCCGCGTCCGCCCTGCCGCCCCGTCCGGCCGCTCCGTCTCGACCGGCGCGGCGGACGCGCTGGATCGTGCCCGCGCTTCTCGGCGCCGCGTTCTTCGCGCTCGCGCTCTTCAATGCGCTGCGCGACACCGGTTCGACGATGGACACGGCCGAGCAGCAGCTTTCGCGACTCCTTCTCGATCCCTCGAATCCGCGTTGGATCGCGAACGACGCGAAAGATCCGGCCGCCAAGCCCATCGCCACCGTCGTCGGGGACGCGAAGCAGCGGCGGTTCATCCTCGCCGTCGACAAGCTCGCCGCGCCACCCAAGGGCAAGGCGTACGTCCTCTGGACGATCTCGAAGGAACCCGGCGCCCAACCGAAGAACGTCGCGTCGATCCCGCTCGCGTCGGAGGCGAAGGTGATCCTCGAGGTGACCGACACGGCTGCCCTCGCCGATTTGGCAGCGGTGGCGATCAGCCTCGAATCCGACGTACGGACGACGACGCCGACCGACGTCATTGCCGTGGCGAAGGCTCCGTAGGAATTCGACCGATCGCGCGTCGATGCGTGCCGCGCACGAGGGTTGAGGTGGTCCCTCGGGGCGCCGGTAGAATCCCGCGGCCCGCCGTCGCCGAATCACCGGTGTCGCGGGACCGAGCGTCCATGTTTCGCGCCCCGCCCCCTTCCCCGACCGGCTCCGCCGGAAGTCGTTTCGTCGGACTCGGGCCCCGTCGCCCGATCGGCGTCGCCCTCGCGTGCGTCGCGATCCTTCTGGCGTGTGCCCTCCCGGCCAAGCGAGCCTCGGCACAGGGCGTCGCCTTCGCCTCGGTGAACGCCCCGTGGAGCGAGGTCCTCGCGAAGGCGAAGCCGCTCGGCGCCTCGCGCCTCGTACTCGTCGAGTTCTTCACCGAGCACTGCGGCCTGTGCCGCGCGCTCGAACGGGAGACGTTCGAGGCGTCGGACGTCGCGGCGGCGTTGCGCGACGATCTCTGCGTGCGCTACGACGCCGAGGGCGAGACGGGCCGGCCCGTGGCCGAGCGCTTCCGCATTCGCCACTTCCCGACGACGCTCTTCGTCGACACGTCCGGCGACGAGGTCGACCGGGTGATCGGGTTCATCTCGCCGTCCCGCTTCGTTGAAGAGACGACGCGCATTCGCGCCGGGACGCAGACCTTGAAGGCGCTTCGTGTGGCGAGTCTCGCCGCGCCGACCGACGTGACGCTGCAAGTCGCCTACGGTCGCAAGCTCGCTCGTGCGGGCGACGTCGACGCCGCTCGCGCCCTCCTCGAGCCGGTGGCCGACGCGGCGGCGGCCGACCCGGCCGTGCGCCCGCTCGCGCTGCTCGGTCTCGCCGAACTGGCGCACCGATCCAACGACGCCCGCGCCGCGCGCGCTCGGCTCGACGAGCTGATGGGCACCTACCCGCAGGCGCCCGAGTGCGCCGACGGGTGGTTGCTCCGCGTCGATCTCGAGTTGCGTGACGGCGAGCCCGAGAAGGCGCTTCGTGCCGCCGCCGAGGCTCGCAGGATCGTGCGCCAACCGGGGCGGCTGGCCTATCTGGAAGAGACGGTCGCGACGATCGAGCGCAAGCAACTCGAGGCGACGATGCTCCGTTGGGGCGAGACGGCGGACGCGGCCGGAGACGTCGAGTCGCTCCATCGAGCCGCGCTCGCGGCTCTCGAGCGGAACATGAACATCGGCAGTGCGGTTCGTTGGGCCGAGCGGGTCGCCAACGCGATTCCCGACGATCCCGCCGTGCTCGAGACGCACGCCGCGCTGCTGTTCGAATCGGGCAGCCCCGAAAAGGCGCTGCGTGTCGGCACCCGCGCGCTCGAGCTGGCGAGCGCCGCCACCGACCGCCTGCGGATCGCTCGACAGTTGTCGACGTGGCGCGCGGCGATCGACCCGCGCCCCACGGGCCTTCTGCCCGCCGTCGGTTCCGACGCGATCCCGGTGGCACCGAGCGGACCTGCAGGTCGTCAGGCCCCGCCCGTCGCCCCTCCCGTCGGGCCGCTCGTTCCCGCGCCCGTCCCACCTCGCGAGGGTGATTCCGAGCACCCGTTCTGTCCGCCGTGTCCCCCCTGCCCCCCGGAGCCGAAGCCGCCCTGTCGCTGACGGCGGGCCCTTTCCGCACCCGTGGCCAACAAGCCTCCGACCCTCCTGCGCCGAAGCCTCTGGCGCATCGAGTACGCGGCCGTTCGCGGCGCCGAGATGATCTTCCTGTTGCTGCCGCCTCGCGCCGCGCTCGGGCTGGCGCGCGTGCTGGCGCGGCTTTACTTCCGCATCGGGGCGTCCCGGCGGCGAACGGTGCTCGAGAACTTGCGCGTGGCGATGGGCGACCGCCTCGACGAGTCGCAACGCATCGAATTGGCGCGAAAGAACTACGAGCACGCATTCACCCTGCTTTGCGAGATCGTGACGCGGCGCCGCATGGTGCCCGATTTGCGCGCGTTCCGTCGGTTGACGCGCTTTCGAGGAGATCTAACCTCGCTGGCCGCCGACGTCCGCCTGGGGCGAGGCGGTCTCATCCTGACCGCGCACATGGGAAACTGGGAAACGGCCGGTGCGCTGCTGACGTACGAGCGGGTGCCGTTCTCGGCCATCTCGCGAGCCGTGCCCAATCCGTACGTCCAGGCCTACCTGATGGGCACCCGAGACAACGCGTTCGACATTCTCGAAAAGAGAGGCGCCGTTCAGGGAACGTTGGACGCGATCCGTGCAGGGCGCTGGGTCGCCATTCTCGGTGACCAGAACGCCGGCAAGCACGGAGTATTCGTGCCGTTCTTCGGCCTCCCCGCGTGCACGTATCCGCTGCCCGCGACGCTCGCCGTTCGACACGACTTGACGGTGTACTTCGCCGTCGCCATTCGGAGGGCGCCCGGCCATCGATTCGACGTCGATCTTCGGCGCTACGTTCGCCCCGCGGGTCTCGACAACCGGGCGGCTGAAACCCACCTGCTCGAGGCGTATCACGCGACGCTCGAGGAGTGGATCCGGGCGAATCCGGAGCAGTACTTCTGGATGCATCGGCGTTGGAAGACGCGACCCGAAGGAGAGGTGCCCGGCCCGCACCTTCCTGCATACGATCGCCGGTCGGGGGGAACGCGGCGTCGCGCGGCGCCCGTCGAACTCGGTACCCGACCCGCGTAGGTTCCGGCCCTTCCGCGGGAGAACGGCGCCCCTTCGATATCATTCGCGGGGTGACGACGCCCGACGACCTCCGTCCGTTCGATCGCGCCCGGTTTCACACGAAACCGCTGGCCGGTCGGGGGCACCTGGTCGAGACCGCGCGATTTGCGAAACCCGTCGACCCGTCGGCTTCGGCCGCCGAGTTCGTCGCGTCCCTTCCCGACTTCCTGGGGGCGACCGCGCTGCGCGACCTCGCGCAGGCGATCGTGACGGCGAAGGCGGCCGGTCGCCCGGTCGTCTGGGGAATGGGCGGACACGTCGTCAAGGTCGGACTCGCGCCGCTGCTCCTCGACTTGATGGAGCGCGGTTTCGTCCAGGGCTTCGTCATGAACGGCTCGGCCGCCATCCACGATGCCGAGATCGCGCTCGCCGGTTCGACCAGCGAAGACGTGGGTGGCGGACTCTTCGAGGGCACCTACGGCAACGCCGAGGAGACCGGTCGCCTCTACGCCGAGGCCGCCGCCGCCGCGGGTACGCAGAAGATCGGGCTCGGAACCGCGCTCGGCGACGCGGTCCTCGCCCGTCGTCCCCGTCACGGCGAGTTGTCGCTCCTCGCTCGCGCGCGCACGGCCGGCGTGCCGGTCACCGTCCACGTGGCGCTCGGCACCGACACCGTCCACATGCATCCCGCCTGCGACGGCGCGACGCTGGGCGCCGCGAGCCACGGCGATTTCCTCCGCCTCGCGTCGCTCGTCGAGCGGATGGACGGCGGCGTCTACGTCAACATCGGGTCGGCCGTGCTCCTGCCCGAAGTGTTCCTGAAGGCGGTCGCGCTGGTTCAGAATGCCAGGGCGGCCGACGGGACCCGCGTCCGCATCACGACCGGGAACCTCGACTTCATCCGACAGTACCGCCCGCGGGTCAACGTCGTCGAGCGCCCCGCCGAAAAGGGCTACGACCTGACCGGTCACCACGAGATCCTCGTTCCGCTGCTTCGGCTGGCCATTCTCTCGCTCGATGCAAAGGCAACGACGGGTCGGACGCAGGTCCCGTCGTCCGATCGACCCCGATGACGCGCTCCGCCCTCCAGATCCTCGCGCTGGTCGGACACCCGCGGGTCGTCGTCGTGGGCGATTTGATCCTCGACCGCTACATCACGGGCACGGTCGAGCGCATCAGCCCCGAGGCGCCGATTCCGGTATTGACCGTCGTGGCGGACGAGAAGCGCCTGGGCGGCGCTGGCTCGGTCGCGCAGGCGCTCGTCGTGCTCGAGGCGCAGGCGACGCTCGTGGGAATCGTCGGACGTGACGACTCGGGCGCCGAAATGAAGACCCAGGCGAAGGCGGCCGGCATCGAGTTGCTTGCGATCGAGGACGCCTCGCGGCCGACGAGCCTGAAGACGAGGCATCTGGCTCGCGGCCATTCGACGCAACAATTGCTGCGCGTCGACCGGGAAGACGCGCGCCCCCTGTCGCCCGACGTCGAGCGATCGGTCAAGGCGGCGCTCGACAAGGCGCTGGCTTCGGCGGACGCGGCGCTGCTCTCCGATTACCAGAAGGGATTGCTCACGCCGGGCGTCCTCGCCCACGTCATCGCGTGGGGGCGTGCGACGGGCAAGCCCGTGGTCGTCGATCCCAAGGGCGACGACTTCATGCGGTACGCAGGGGCGACGGGGATCAAGCCCAACCGGGCGCAGGCCGCGAAGATCGCGGGCTTCGCGATCACGAACGCCGACGACGCCGAGCGCGCGGCCGATCTGATCCTCGAACGATTCGGTTTCCAGTTCGCGCTCGTCACGCTCGACCGCGACGGGATGTGTCTGAAAGACAGCGAGGGTGCGCTGACCGTCCTGCGCACGACGCCCCGCGAGGTTTTCGACGTCACGGGCGCCGGTGACATGGTGCTCGCGGTCCTGGGCCTCGTGCTGGGTGACGGAGGCCCGGTCGTCGACGCGGCCGCGCTCGCGAACGTGGCCGCCGGCCTCGAAGTCGAGAAAATCGGCGTCGTGCCGATTTCCCGCGCCGAGATCGCGGCACGCCTCGCCGAGAGCGCGGGGCCGAGACCCGACAAGATCATCGACCGTCCGCGGGCGGCGGCGCTCGGCCGGCGGTTGCGCGACGCGGGGCGCCGCATCGTGTTCACCAACGGCTGCTTCGACGTGCTCCACGCGGGGCACGTCCGCTATCTCCACTTCGCGCGCGAGCAGGGCGACGTGCTGGTCGTCGGCTTGAACGCCGACGAGAGCGTCACGCACCTGAAGGGCCCGGGACGTCCGGTCAACCCGTCGATCGATCGCGCGGAGGTCCTGGCCTCGCTCGCGGCCGTCGACCACGTCGTCGTCTTCCACGAGGACGACCCGTTGAAGTTGATCGAGGAGGTCGTCCCCGACGTGCTGGTCAAGGGCGAGGACTGGAAGGACAAGGGCGTCGTGGGCCGGGAGTTCGTCGAGGGCCGGGGCGGCCGCGTCGTCCTCGCGCCCCTGTTGCCCGGACGCAGCACGACGGCGATCCTGGCCCGCGGTGCGGGCCACGCCCCATGACCATCCTGCGCGGACGTGTCGGCAAGGTTTTCCCGAAAGTGTCAGACACTTCCTGGAAAACCTCGCATCGGCGCGGTCGATGAGGCGCGCGATCTTCCTCGATCGCGACGGAACGTTGATCCACGACCCCGGGTATCTGGCCGATCCCACGGGCGTCGTGCTCTTCGAGAACGTCGCCGACGCGCTGCGGGCGTTCGTCGACGCGGGCTTCTCCCTCGTCGTCT
>JANNRO010000196.1:0-2639 GCA_031401505.1 Planctomycetia bacterium | reverse complement strand
AGAGCCGCCGCGCCAACCCGCCGTCCCGCACCACGACCTCGTTGCGCAGCCCGTCGATCAGGGGGCGCGCGATGTCCGCCGGGATCGGCGTGATCAGGTGAACCCAGTACGAGGAGAGCCGCGGTGTCAGCAAGGGCACCGTCACGAGCCAGCGTCGCAGTCCGCGCACGGCGGCGTAGCCCTTCATCATCTCGCCGTACGTGAGCACGTCGGCACCGCCGAGCTCGATCACGCGCCCCTCGCTTGCGGGCACCGTCAACGCGGCGACGAGATAGGAGAGCACGTCGCGGATCGCGATCGGCTGCGCGCGGGTCGAGACCCACCGCGGGCAAATCATCGCGGGCAGGCGCTCGGTCAGGTAGCGGACCATCTCGAACGAAACGCTTCCCGAGCCGACCACCACCCCGGCGCGGAATTCGGTGACCGGGACTCCGCCCGCCGCGAGGGCGCGACCGCAGTCCTGGCGGGATCGCAGATGATGCGACAACTCCGTCGAGGCGTCGCCGAGCCCGCCCAGGTAGACGATGCGTCCGACGCCGGCCCCGGCCGCCGCCCGTCCGAAGGCAGCCGCCGCCTCCGCGTCTCGACGCGCGAAGTCCGGCCCGCTGCGCATGCTGTGAACGAGGTAGTACGCGACGTCGACGCCCGCGAGTGCGGGCGGGAGAGTCTCCGGGTGGAGGACGTCACCGCCCACGACCTCGACCGACGCGAGCCACGCGCGGCCCGCGAGCCGGGAGGGCTCGCGGGCCATGACGCGCACCGCGGCTCCGGTCGCCAGCAACCGCGGCACGAGTCGGCCGCCGACGTAGCCCGTCGCGCCGGTCACGAGAATCATGGGCATGGCCGATCTGCCGATCGGATCAGCGCCGAACCGGCAACTGGATCTCGGAGAAGCGGCGTTCGTTCGCGACCATCGGACTGTTGTAGCCCAGACGGCGCCACGGCCCCGCCACGGTCATGCCGTCGGCCCGCATGCGGGCCTCGATCGCGGTGCGTGCGAGCGCCAAGACCTCGTCGCTCGGCTCGCCGCGTAGCCCGAAGCTGATCACCGTCGCCGCCGGATGATCGACGACCGTCACCTCGCCGTCGGAGCCCGTGCGACCGAGACTCTTCGACTCGTAGAGAAACGCCATGTCGGTGACGGAGCCGCCGTCGTCCATCGTCATTTCGACGGGCGCGGTCATCGCCACCGAGTTCTTCTGGATGTGGCCGAAAAGCGTGAAGAAGGACGACCGGCCCTTCGCGCGGGCCGCGCGGTAGGCCGGATACTGCTTCACGGTCACGTGCCCCACGGGCCCGGGCTTGGGAAAGTCGGCGGGCATCGGCGCTTCGACGAGCGGCTGAAACGCCTCATCGTCGAGGATGCGGTCGAACGCATGGCGCAGATCCCACGCGCGCGTGCTCGGATCGACCGCCTTCGAGCGGAGCGCACGTCCAACGTCGGCGCGGGCCACGGGTCCGAGCACGTCGTCGGACAGGCGGAGCAACTCGGCCGCGCCTTTCGCATAGGCCGCGACGCAGGCCTCGGCGTCGCCGTCGTTGTAGAGCGGGACGCCGCGGTCGAGGGCGGCGCGAATGACGGCGGTCGGCGACGGGGTCGGCATCGTCGACGGGGTAGGCGCACTGGGAAGCAGGACCTCGTCGATCACGTGAATGACGCCGTTCGAACAGAGAATGTCGGCCTGGATCACCGAGGCGCTCCCGACCTTCAGGCCGAACGACACACGCTGCCCCGCGAGCGTCGTGGCTTGCGACGTCGGGAGCAGGCTCTTCGAGAGGACGCGGCCCGAGACGACGTGAAACGCGAGAATCGTCGTCAGGCGCTCGCGCGCGGCCGGCTCGAGGAGGCCCTCCACCGTGCCCGTCTTGAGTTTCGCGAACGCCGCGTCCGTCGGCGCGAAGACCGTGAACGGACCCTCGCCCTTCAGAGTGTCGACCAACCCCGCGGCCTTGACGGCCGCGATCAGCGTCTGGAATGAGCCCGCGGCCACGGCAGTATCGACGATGTCCTTCACGGACGCCGTCGCGCGAGACTCGTTCCCATCGGCTCGGGCGGCGAAGGGGGAGAAACAGACGGCCGATGCCACGGCCACGGCGAGAGGGGTGATGCGATTCATGAGTCGGACTCCGCTGGGTGGTTGGGTACGCGTCGGAGAATACGAGCGAGTCGAGGACGATTAGGCCGATTTATCATACACAAATCGACCAAATCGACCATTTTTGATCAGAATCCACGGAGGTGGGATCGGCGATCGGTCGATTTCGCACAGGGCGATCGACCCCATCCGACGCTCGGAGGCGGACCCCATGGGGGAATACCGAGGCAGGCACATTTTCTTCAACTCGCTTGCCAGCCAGTGGTGGCGCCGACCACCGACCAGACGCCGGTTCCCGTGACTCGCCGGTCCGTTTGAGAAGTGCGACTCCCCGACGTTTCTGGCGCCAATGTTAGGAGCCGAGGAACGGGGTTGAAGCAAACGTGCCCGCCTCCGTGTTTTGCACCGTATTTTGCAAGAATGCACCTGACACCGGCGCCCCGCAAGCTCAGCGCATCAGCGCCATTTCGATGGCCAGCGCCCGGCCCACCGCGTCAGGCTTAGATAGTGGAAGAACAGTTCGCGGCGGGGATGTCGATTGCC
>JANNRO010000195.1:0-1521 GCA_031401505.1 Planctomycetia bacterium | reverse complement strand
CGATCACCGCCGCCGCCGGGCAGTTGAGGTGCGCCGCGAGGACGTCCGCGAATGCGGCGGCCACGTCGGCGGTCGGATGCGCAACCCGTTCGCCGAACGTGGCGGCCGCGGCCGACGCGCGAGCCCTCCTCGGATCGACCGCGGCTCGAAGGCGGGCGCGGCGCGACATCCCGAGCACGACCAGCGCCAGCAGCATGACCATCGCGCCGTTCAACCAGCCCGATGTCGAGTCCGGCTTCGGTTCCAACGCCTTCGCCACGTCCGTCGGTGCTCGTACGTCGAGCGGGATTGCGACCGTGCGGACCACTCGGTACGCAGCGGGCGGCTCCGGATCGAAGTACGCGAACGGGATCGGAGGCAGTTCGCGCACGTCGGGACGCAGCGCGGCGATGTCGTAGACGATCGTGCGAAAGCGCGCGTTCTTGTCGTCGATCGCGCCGTAGACGTGGAATCCGTCGAGCCCGTCGAGTCGCGGCGTCGTTACGGTCGCGAGGTTCCCCTTGCCTTCGATGCGCAGCGTGACGTGGAAATGCTCGCCGACCGCCATCGAGCGTCGATCGACTTCAGACCCGACCGTGAAGGTCCCGATCGCCCCCTGAAACTCGGGCGGTCGGTCGCGATCCGGAAGAGGCAGTACGTGAATCGTCACGGGCTCTCCGTGAACGACGACGTCCTTGCGATCCACGGGGACCCTGCCGTTGATCAGATCGTCCTCGAACGTCGTCGCGTACGCGAACCTGAGCGTCGGTGCGGGCACGACCAGATCGCCCGGGGCCACCGCGACGAACACTCGCTCGACGTCGAGCAGTTCCGTCGCCGGGCGTTTTCTCGTCCCGCCGCCGGGAACTTCATCGATCGGGTCCGGGCTCCCCATGGCGGTGGCTTCGATGACTTCGTCGTTCACCGCGATCCGCACCTTCCCGCCCCGGTCGGTGTACGTGCCGGGTCCCGCGTCGATCGGCGACGCTCCGTTCCATGCTCGAAGCCACGGGGCCTCGACGTGAACGGGAAGGTCCATCGGTCGGAGGTGCAACGAGACCGAGTGATCGCGAAACCACGCCTTCTCGTACGCAATCCACAAGTGAACTCGAATCGGCTCGCCGACGTAGTACCTGTCTTTCAGCACGATGGCGTCGACCCATGCGCGGTCCTTCGAGTCGCCTTCATCCGCGAAGGCGGCGTTCGACATCGCGAGACCGCCGAGGATGGCGAGCGCGATCTTCAGCAGTCCTACTCCACGTCGACGGAACGGGCCTCGCGGTCCGCGCACCAACCGACCGACAGTCGCAATTCCCTCGCAGATGGCAGTCTCGCCGTCGGCGAGCTGGGTCTTCACGGGACTCCCGGGTCGAGAGCGGGGCGATGTTTCGATGGAGGAACTCTCCGAACCGATCGGGACCGGAGGGGAGACGGCGCGAGCGGCGGGATTGTACGGGAGGCCGCCGCTCCCGTGACACACCGCATCGTCGGCGCTTCACGGGTACCCTTCTTCGCCCCATCCCGAGGAGGCACGAGCGGCGC
>JANNRO010000194.1:0-9090 GCA_031401505.1 Planctomycetia bacterium | reverse complement strand
GGCGCAGCTCAAGAAGATGTCCGTCCCCGTTAAGGGCAAGAAGGAGATCGCGCAGGTCGGCGCGATCGCCGCGAACAACGACAAGGAGATCGGCGACAAGCTCGCGGACGCCATGGAGCGCGTCGGCAAGGACGGCGTGATCACGGTCGAAGAGGGCAAGGGCCTCCAGACGACCGTCGAGTGGGTCGAGGGCATGCAGTTCGACAAGGGCTTCCTGTCGCCCCATTTCGTGACCAGCGTCGAAGACCAGGAGTGCGAGCTCGACAAGCCGTACATCCTGATCCACGAGAAGAAGCTCTCGAACGTGAAGGACATCCTTCCGTTGCTCGAGAAGGTCGCGAAAAGCGGCCGCTCGCTGCTCGTGATCGCGGAAGAGGTCGAGGGCGAGGCGCTCGCGACGTTCGTGGTCAACAAGCTGCGTGGCGTGTTCCCGGTGTGCGCGGTCAAGGCGCCGGGCTTCGGCGACCGCCGGAAGGCCCTGCTCCAGGACATCGCGGCCGTGACGGGCGCCAACGCCGTCATGGAAGATCTGGGCATCGACGTCCAGAACCTCGATCTGAAGGACTTGGGCACCGCCAAGCGCGTGATCATCGGAAAGGAAGAGACGACGATCATCGACGGCGGTGGGAAGAAGGAAGCGGTCCAGGCGCGCATCTCGCAGATCAAGAAGGAGCTCGAGGGCACCTCGTCGGACTACGACAAGGAGAAGCTCCAGGAGCGCCTGGCCAAGCTCGCGGGCGGCGTGGCGCAGATCCACGTCGGAGCCGCGACCGAGGCCGAGATGAAGGAGAAGAAGGCACGCGTCGAAGACGCGCTGCACGCGACGCGCGCGGCGGTCGAGGAGGGCATCCTTCCCGGCGGCGGCGTGGCGTTGGTTCGCGCGATTCCCGCGCTCGAGGCCTTGAAGGTCTCGGGTGACGAGAAGGTCGGCGTCATGATCGTCCGGCGCGCACTCGAGGCGCCCATGAAGCAGATCGCCCACAACGCCGGCGTCGACGGCTCGATCGTGATCCAGAAGGTGCGCGAGTCGAAGGAGATGTCGTTCGGCTACAACGCAGCGACCGACGTCTACGAGGATCTGGTCAAGGCCGGTGTGATCGACCCGACGAAGGTCGTGCGCACGGCGCTCCAGAACGCGGCGTCGATCGCGACGCTCTTGCTGACGACCGAGGCGGTCATCAGCGAGATCCCCGAGCCCAAGAAGGCCTCCCCCGGCGGCGGTGGCGGCGGCGGAATGGGCGGCATGGGAGGAATGGGCGGCATGGGCGGCATGGGCGGCGGCGACTTCTAGGCGCAGCGGCGGACTCGGGCCGGGCGGCGTCCGCGAGCGACTCGTGGCCGCAGCAGGCCACGTCGCCGCTCGCGTCCTTGCGCGGCCCTTCGTCGGCCGCTGCGCGGAAGGGTCGTTGACGATCCATCGGCCCCGTTCGCCCTCGTGGCGGACGGGGCCGCTTCGTAGTCGCGCGACGCCCGACTTCACCCGCTCGGCTGCGTCTGCGCGCGGTCGCCTGCGCGTCACGTACCGTACGGTTTCCGCCACCCACTCCGAGAAATTCCATGCGTCTCGCTCTCGTCGCTGCGGCGATCGTGTCGATTGCGACGTCCCTCGTCTGCGCCGAGCCGCCCTCTCCCGCGCCCTCACCCATGTCCGACACCGATCCCTTCGTCTGGCTCGAGGAGATCAAGGGGCCGAAGGCCCTCGAGTGGGTGGAGACGGAGAACGTCCGCTCCCTCGCGGTGCTGAAGGGCGACGCGCGATTCGAGCCGTTCCATCAGGAGACGCTGAAACTCGTCAACGCCACCGACCGCATTCCCTATCCGGGCTTGATCGGACAGGACGTCTACAACTTCTGGCAGGACGCGAAGAACGTACGGGGCGTGTGGCGAAGGACGACCCAGGCGAGCTACGCGACCGCCGAGCCCAAGTGGGAGACGCTGCTCGACCTCGACCAGCTCTCGACGGCGGAGGGGGCCGACTGGGTCTGGAGCGGCTTTCACTGCCCGCCACCGTGGAAGAAGGGTCTGGTCGAACTCTCGAGCGGCGGCGAGGACGCGACCGAGTTACGCGAGTTCGACTTGGCCACGCGGACGTTCGTGCCGGGAGGATTTCGCCTTACGCCGTCGAAGCAAAACGTCGATTGGCTCGACGACGACACGCTGATCCTGGACCGCGATTGGGGGCCCGGGACGTTGACGGAGTCGGGCTACGGCTTCATCGTCAAGACATTGAAGCGCGGCCAGCGGCTCGATCAGGCGACGGAAGTCTTCCGTGGCATGCCGAACGACGTTGCGGCCAGTGCCACGGTGATGCGCGACCCGCAGGGAGGCAGTCTCGCGCTGATCTTCCGTTCGTTGAGCTTCTTCGAGACGCAGACCCACGTCCTCTCGCGTACGGGCGTGGTGAAGACGCCCTTTCCGCTCCGGCACACCGTCCAGGGATTGTTGGGCGGGAAACTCCTGCTGACGGTGGAGCAGGCCTGGGTGCCCGCGCCCGGCGCCGCCCCGATCGCGCAGGGGTCGCTCGTTGCCGTCGATGCCGCGGAACTCGCGGCGGGTCGCGCGCCGAAGGTCGAGATCCTGATCACGCCCGGCGCCCGCCAATCCATCGAGCAGGTGTCGGTCACGAAGAACCGGGTCGTGCTCGTGCTCTACGACAACGTCCGGGGAGGTCTCCTGAGCTTCGGGCGCGGGCAGGACGGCTGGACCCGTTCCACTCTTCCCGTGGCGGCGAACTCGTCCGTCAACATCTCGGCGGCGAGCGACGTGGACGACACGCTCTACTACAGCGTCGAGAACTTTCTCGAGCCCACGCGGCTCTTTCGATGCGATGCGGTGTCAGGCGAGCGGCAATCGGTGAAGGCGTTGCCGGCGCGTTTCGACGCCTCGAAGCACGAGGTGGCGCAATTCGAGGCCGTCTCGAGCGATGGGACGAAGGTCCCCTATTTCGTCGTGCACCCGAAGGGCATGAAGCTCGACGGAACGAACCCGACGTTGCTGTACGCCTACGGAGGCTTTCAGGCGTCGGAGTTGCCCGTCTATTCGGGTGGGCTCGGAAAACTCTGGCTCGAACACGGCGGCGTCTACGCGTTGGCCAACATCCGGGGCGGCGGCGAGTTCGGCCCGGCCTGGCACGAGGCGGGCTTGAAGACCCGCCGGCAGGTCGTCTTCGACGACTTCACCGCCGTAGCCAACGACCTGATCGCGCGAGGGATCACGTCACCCCGTCGCCTCGGCATCAAGGGCGGCTCCAACGGCGGCCTCCTGATGGGCGTGATGCTCCATCAACATCCGGAGCTGTGGCGTGCGTTGATCATCGAAGTGCCGCTCCTCGACATGCTCCGCTTCGAGAAGATCGGCGCGGGCGCGTCGTGGGTCGGTGAATACGGATCGAACGACGTGGCCCTCGAATCGGCGTTTCTCCGCAGGATCTCGCCGTACCACAACCTGAAGGCCGGGACGGCCTATCCCGAACCGTTCTTCGTCACTTCGACCAACGATGACCGGGTCACGCCGGTGCACGCGCGGAAGATGGCGGCCAGGATGCAGGCGATGGGGGTTCCCTTCCTCTTCTTCGAGAACACCGCCGGCGGCCATTCGGCCAGTGCGAATCTCCAGGAACTCGCCACGCGGGTGGCACTCGAGTACGTCTATCTTTCGCGCAAGTTGATGGACTCGGCGCGGTAAGGGCGAAACGTCACGCCGGCGCCGTTCGATCGACTCGCCGATTTCCCGACGTCAGGCAACGTCGGGACGACGTGGTGCCGTCGGCGTGCCCTGGTGAAAGCGCATGAGCCAGCGTTCGCCCTGCCGGACCCACAGCGACGATCGATTGCGGTGTCGGGGTTCCCCCTGGATCGGCGTCTCCGTCATCCGATAGGTGGCGAGCACCGCCCCGTCCGCCAACGGATGGACGTCGAACTCGTCGATCGTGATCGTGTCCGTATTGGGTCGCGCGAAGCCCGCGATCGTCTCGTGGACCCGCCAGATGCGCCCGCTCGACCCGAACTCGAAGAACTCGGGGTGGAGCAGGCCCGCGAGACTTTCGGGAACCTGCGCCTCGTCGTGCCGCGCGATGGCGAGTTCGAGTCGGAGGAGTTCCGCGATGATCGGAGCGGGCAGTGATCCGTGCACCATGGGTTGAGTCGGTCCGCGTCGCGGCGCTCGGCGATGGGTGTCAGCGGGGCCCACCCCAGCCGTACTCCCACATCGACGCCGGCGCGACGCGGTCGGAGGGAGCGTCGTCCGCCAGCGAAAACAGGACGCCCATCGGCGCCGGACCGGGATCGCCCTCGCGGCCGTTGTAGCGCGTGGCACCCCATCGGGAGCCGAGCGCCAGCAATTCGAACGCGACGAATCGACTCGTCTTGCGATCGAACGTGGCGCGACCGAGGAGTCGGCCGTCGTAGCCGCGCTCTTTTGAATCCGCGGCGTTCGCGACGATCCTCGCCTCGCCCACCAATCGCAACTCCACGCGATCGCCGGTCACGCGCACGACTTCGCTCGTGATCACGGCCCGCTCGATGGCACGGTCCTCGAAGGCGGGGGTCTGCCCTCGCACGTTGTCGACAAGGTAGAGCCGTGCGAGCCGCCGCACGATCGCCGTGGGAACGTCGACGCGCGCCCCGGGCTTGTCGCCTTCCGGTACGAACGCGAGGCCCTCGTCACGGCGAAACCACGCGAAGTCGAGGTTCCAGGCCCGCGTCTTCCAGTCGTCCGACGACTTCGGCACGCGCCCGACGTCCCGCGTGTGGACGCGCAGCACGAGCCCGTCCGTCGGATAGAGCGCCTCCCAACGCGGGCGAGACGCCGGATCCTTGTCGAGCGCCGACGGTGGCAGCCGCTTCGCGCGCGGCATGGCGTCCCACACGGCGAGCGCCGTCTTGAGCATCGCCGCCACCCGCCGAGGGTCGTTGTGATTGATCGACGCCAGGAGCACGCCGCTCGGTGCGGCGGCGTAGATGCCCTGGCGCGTGTCCGTCGGCACGGTGCGCCCGCCGTAGTGACCCTGTTCGGCGACGCCGCGGAACCACTCCGACTCGGGCCCCTTCGAACTCTTTCGCTGGAGGAACCCCACCTCGTCGGCCGCGGGAACGAAGCGTTTGGCGAGTTCGACGACGTCCGGATCGGAGAAGATGGACGCACGGCCCACCACGCCGTTGTTTCAAGTGCACGCCAGCGGGTGCCCGTTCATCGCCCAGAGCAACACCGGCTTCTCCGTCGCCGCGGCTTCGAGCACGGCATCCCAGGTGTTCGTGCGCCACGGAATCGCACGCCAGCGCTCCTCGCTCTTCGAGGGGAGGATCTCGGAACGGAGCGTGGCGAACGTCGCGTCGGAGAGCGCCGTCGGCTCGGCCGCGCGACTTGACCGCGCGAGCAGGGGGATTGCGAAGCCGAACAGCGAGAGGACGACGAGCGAACGCACGGCCACCTCCGATCAGGGAGGCTACCCGAAGCGCCGGTCACCCGACGACCGGAACGTTCGCATGCAGATTCACAGGACCGGGCGAGAATGGCGCCACCGACCCTGGAGTCACGTATGGCCTTCGAAATCCACGTCACGCGGCGCCCGATGCAGGGAGGCGTCGAACCGGCCGTCGTCCGCGTCTCGGGCGCATTCGACGTGTCGTCCGCGTCCGCCGCGGAGAAGGTGTTGACGCCGCTCGTCGCCACGAGTCCGAAGGTCGTGGTGCTCGACCTCGCCGAGTTGAGACTGCTCGACAGCACGGGGATCAGCATTCTCCTCAACGCGAAGCGGACGATCGAGGGCAAGGGTGGCTCGGTGTTCATCACGAACATGCAGCCCCAGATCCGCAAGGTCTTCGACATCGTCAAGGCGTTGCCGGCGACGGCCGTCTTCAAGAGCATGAAGGAAATGGACGAGTACTTGAAGAGCGTGCAGGAGAAGGTCGTGGATGACGACGCGTAGGGAGACGGGCGATCGACTCGGCCATTATCGGGATCGCGAACGTCTGAGGTCGGTGCGGGTCCCGGCGCGACTACGTCGTCGGAACGGCGTAGAGGGTCACGCGGCCGCAGCGGGGGCAGAGTTGCGCACGGATGACTCCCTCGACGGGATCGCCGAAGAACCCGCCCGTCAGGGCGCCGATCGCGGCGTAGGAGAGCTCCTGGTGGTCCGACACGGACCGGCCGCCCGTGTCGACCAGTTGGATCGGGCGGAGCGCCTCGCCGCACGCCGTACATCGGCGATCGGGTGGCATGCCCGGGGGGGCGGAAATGGCGCCCGATTCCGGTTCGCCGTCGGGGAGAGGCGAACGTTTCGACGGGGCCGACGCGACGTCCGCGACACGGCGGAAATCCGGATCTTCGATCCCGATGTTCGACGTTCCACACCGCCAACAGACCTCGAACTCTCCCTCGACGAGGGTTCTGCATTTCGGGCAGGCCCACGACGGCGCGCTTGCTGCCCCGACGTCGGTGGCATCGGGCTCATCGACGATCGCTGAGATGTCGACGGGCGACGCGCTGATCGTGGGCGCCGCCCCTCCGGGAGCGGATGACGGGGCGACCGTCCGGGCCGCACCGCACGCCCGACAGATCGAT
Organism: Planctomycetia bacterium; assembly: GCA_031401505.1. Taxonomy (GTDB): domain Bacteria; phylum Planctomycetota; class PLA2; order PLA2; family JAEUHO01; genus JANNRO01. The sequence continues at coordinate 2,529 of JANNRO010000194.1, read as the reverse complement.
CGCTCGCCATCGACGGTCGTGCCGCATTTCACGCAGATCCACGGCATCAGGACGGACTCCTCGTCACGACCCGCGATTCTATCGGAGCCCACGCACCGACGCGCTCGCCGAGGCGCTTTCGCTCCTGTAGGACGGGTTCACGGCACCGCGACCTCGATCACCGGCAGGAACGTGCGGTCGAAGCGCTCGACGAAGTCCTTGAGAAGCACCGCCTTGGAGGGCGAGACCCCGCGGGTGATCGTCTTCCCGTTCCAGACGACCAGCACCGGCTTCGAGGCGTCCGCCATGTCGGCGTCGAGCAGGAGGCGCCAGCGCGCGACGCCCGTGCTCTTCGCTTCGAATCGGTTGGGCGCCGCACGCACGACTTCGAGACGCGCGGTCTTCTTGTCGATCTCGCCCTCGATGAAGGCACGCTTGGCGTCGTCGCTCATCTGGTTCCAGTCCTTGGGCTGGACGGGCGAGACCTGCTCCGCGACCGTCGCGTCGAACGAAAGGATTTCCGCGTACGCCGAGCGCGCGGTCCCCGGGGCGGCGGCGCGCCGCACGACGCGATTCCGGCGCGGGTCGCGACTCGTCGCGCCGAAGAACGCGTTCCAATCGACGGCCGAGAGGTCGGCGTCGTGGGCCCGATCGGGGAACTCGATCAACTTCGCGTCGCGCGCCTTCCACGCGGCGAAGCGCTCGAACGCCAGATGGAGGCTCTTCAAGGCCCGCGGATCGTCCTTCGATCCCTGCAGATCGCGGATCGACACGTCGACGAGATTCTCGAGATAGCGGACGTTGTTCTGCGCCTGCTGGTTCGCGACCCGGGGCGCTCCGACGACGGGGATGACGGCCGCGAACTGGTCGGGAAAGTGGAGCGCCACGTCCCAGGCCATATGACCGCCGCGGCTCCAGCCGGTGACGAACACGCGGTTCTCGTCGACGTCGTAACGCCTTCGGGCCCAGCGAAGCGCCGCGATGGCCGAGGCCCGCTCACGAGGGGAGAAGAGATAGCCCTCGTTCTTGCCGGCGTCGGTCGGTGCGACGACGAGGAGCCCGGCCGCCTCGGCCGTCGCGGTCCATGGCGCCGTCATCTGACCACCGTGGCCGCCCTGGCCGTGGAACGCGAGCAGGAGTCCGGCCGGACCGACCTTCGGCAACGTCGCCGGCACGACGACCGCGATCGACGTCGTCTCGGTCGCGTCGAGCACCGGGAGCGAGGCCGTTTCGGTCGCGGCGCCGGCGGTCGGTCGCGCCCCCGCGGGCGTGAACGCGACCATCACCCGTTGCCAATCGTCGACCGATACACCGGCGCGCGTCGCGAGCGCGCCCGCGGCAAGCGCGCGGGATTTGGGCGTCGGCTGATCGACGGCCGCGGCCAGATCCCTCGCGAGCGCCACCAGTTCGGCGGGCGATCGATCGGACGCGTCTCCCGCACTCGCCTTTGGCACGCGGTCCGGTGCGCCCGCTCCCGCAACGAGCACGAGCGCGAGGGCCGCAAGCGCGGATCGTCGGGACGTGTGTCTCACGGGGCCATGGTCCCACACGCCGGCAATCGGTGTAGAGGACCCGTGGATGGGGTTCGTTCCCGTGTCGCGGGCCCGTACGCTCCGGGCGGAGGTTCGATCTCTTGCCTTCCCGTCCGATCGCATGGCTCCACGGGAACCTCGGTTTCGGTGGGGGCGAGAAGGTCCTGATCGAGCAGATTCGGGCGCTCGCCTCGCGCGGCGTGCCGATGGACGTCTTTACCGTCGCGACGGGAGGCCCGCAGGATCTGGTGGGCGCGGTACGGGCCGCGAGTCCGCTCGTGCGTGACGTGGGGCCGGTCGCCGGGACGAGCGAGTTGACGAGGATCCTGCGCCGGCGTCGCTACGAAGCCGTCTTCACGTGCTGGAGCCTGCGTGCCTATCGCGCCGTCGCACGCTTGCGCTGGACGCCCTGGATCGCACGGCCCGTGGTCATCGAGACCGCGCACGAGCACTACGACTACGGCTTTCTCGACCATCGCCACCGGCGTCGCGATCAGGTCGACTTCTGGATCGGCATGCATGATTTCCGCGATCGCATCGTTCGCGCGTTCGACATTCCGTCGGAGCGCGTGGCGGTGACGCGACCGTTGTTCGCCTCGCTGCTGCCGACCGACCCGGCCGGCGCGCGGAGTGCGGGGCTCGCGTTGCGCCACTCGCTCGGAATCCCCGAGGGCGCGCAGGTCGTCGGCTACGCGGGACGACTCTCGGGCAACAAGGGACTGCATCACGTCATCCCGATGGTCGGGCGCTGCGCATCGCGCGGACTCGACGTCCATCTCGTGATCGCCGGACGCCGGTCCCTGATGACGCCCGAACACGATCGGGCGCTTGACGAGGCGATCGCGGCGGCGAACGCGCCGGGGTCGCCGCTTTCGGGTCGCCTCCATCTCGTCGGCGCGCTCGAAGACGTCGGTCCCGTGTACGGCGCCTCCGACGTCGTCGTGCTGCTCTCGCACGTCGAGGGTCTGTTGCCGCTGATGCTGATCGAGGCGATGGGACGGGGCGTTCCCGTCGTGAC
>JANNRO010000193.1:0-10504 GCA_031401505.1 Planctomycetia bacterium | reverse complement strand
CACGGGACTGGTCCATTTCGCCAAGGCGCACCCGGAAAAATATTTCGACGTCGGCATCGCCGAGGAACACGCCGCGCTCTTTGCCGCCGGCCTCGCCACACAAGGCTTCAAGCCATTCCTCGCCATCTATTCGACGTTCATGCAGCGCGGGTACGACCAGATCTGGCAGGAGGTCGTCGTCCAGGAACTCCCCGTGGTCTTCGCGCTCGATCGTGCGGGCATCGTCGGTGGCGACGGCGTCACGCATCAGGGCCTCTTCGACATCGCGTATCTCCGCACGTTTCCGGGCATCGTGTTGATGGCGCCCGCCGACCCGCCCGAACTCGAACGGATGATCGAACACGGGCTCTCGCTGACGGGTCCGAGCGCGGTGCGCTACGCGCGCGCCTCCGATGCCGACGTCTCGCTCCCGGGAAACGACCGCCCGATCCAGACCGGGAAATCGGTCCTGTTGCGCGACGGGGCCGACGTTGCGTTCGTGGCCTATGGCACGATGGTCTCCGTCGCGCTCGAGGCGGCGAAGCGACTCGAGGCGGCCGGGCTCGACGCGGCGGTCTTGAACGCCCGCTTCGCGCGCCCCCTCGACGGAACCGCGATCGAGGCGCTCGCGCGACGCGTGCCCCTCGTCATCACGCTCGAAGAGCACTCCGTCAACGGGGGCTTCGGCGAGGCCGTCCTCCACCACCTGTCGACGCTCGAGGAGCCCGTTTCGGCGGTCGTTCGCGTGCTCGGGATCCCCGATCGATTGGTGCCCCACGGGGAGCGCACCGACTGGCTCGCCCGCTTCGGCCTCTCGGCGCAAGCGCTCTGCGGGTACGCTGTGCGAGAGAGTGAAGCCGCGCGCACTCATCGTCGGTGATCGGCGCAAGGACGGCGTACGCGACGGCGTCAACCGAGCCTTGCCCTATCTGAAACGTCGTCTCGACGTCGTCGGCGTCGATCTGGACGAGCGGATCGAACTCCAGAAGGCGCAAGCCGATCTCCTGCTCGCGTTCGGCGGCGACGGCTCGTTCCTCTACGTCGCGCATCGGCTCGGTACGAATCCCATTCCCGTGCTCGGCGTCAATTTCGGACGGCTGGGCTACCTGGCCGAACTCCAGCCGGAAGATCTCGAGACCGGCATCGAGGCCTATCTCGCCGGGAACTTCCGCATCTGGGATCGCACCCGGCTCCATTGCGTGCATCGAACGGGCGGCAAGTCCCGCGACGCGGGCTTCGCGTTGAACGACGTCGTCGTCGGCCGGCGGGTGCTCGGCCGCATGGTCGAGATCGACGTGCGCATCGACGGCGCCGAGGCGATCACGGTCGCGGGCGACGGCCTGATCGTCGCGACGGCGAGCGGCAGCACCGCGCACGCGCTCTCGGCGGGCGGCCCTCTCGTCGAACCGTCGCTCGACGCGTTCGTCCTCGTGCCCATCTGCCCGCATGCGCTCGCCAATCGCCCGCTGCTCGTGCCCGACACGTCGCGCATCGAACTCCACGTCCGTCCCGAACGCGAGGGTGCGGTCGTCGTCGTGGACGGCCGCGAGCCGACCCCCGTCGCACCCGACGACGTGGTCGTCGTCACCGACGCGAAGGCGCCGCTCCGCGTCCTCTCGGTCACCGGGCGCTCCTATTACGACGTGCTCCGCAAGAAACTCGGCTGGAAGGGCCGACCGAACTACCGAGGCTCCGACGACGCTACCTCGATGGGGGCCGCGTCGACCGGGCTCCCGGCGCCCCCCGCGTCCAAGCCTCCCGCCTCGAAGGCCCGAACCCCCCGAGCGAAGAACGGCAAACGATCGAAGTCGGCGTGACTCGTTCCCCGCACACCTCGAAGGTCGCGAACGTATCGCCCGACCTCCCGTCTCCATCGTTGCGGCCCGCCACGGCCGACATCTTCCCTCCCGATTTCCTCCGCTTCCTCTCGACGATTCCCGAACGGTTGAAGCGCCTGCGCGCGGGCGCGTCGGCCGGTTCGCGTGCCGCGTCGGCGACCGGCGGGCCGTTCCTCGTGCGCGGTCATCGCGAGTACCGCGCGGGTGACGACCTGCGCCGGGTCGACTGGCGGGTGCTGGCGCGCCACGACCGCCTGGTCGTGCGCGAATTCGACGCCGAACGCGACGCGCGCACCGACGTCTTCGTCGACACGAGTGCCAGCATGGGGCCGCAGGGGGGGCGCCTAGCGACCGCGCGCGCCGCCGCGATCGCGTACGCCGCGGCACTGGCCGACGGGGGACGCGGGAGACTCGGATTCCTGTCGGACTCGGGCCCCGTCGTCCGTTCGCAAGGCGGCGCACCCGCCGACCTTCGAGAGGCGCTCACGGTCCTGGCGGCCGAAGAACCCCGAGGGCTCGTCGATTTCGCCGCCACGCTCCCCGTGCTGGCGGCGTCGATCGCCCGCGGGGCGCGCGTCGTGTTGGTCTCCGATCTCCTGACCGGTGCCGATCCCTCGCTGCTCCACCTCGTCGGCGCGCGGTCGCGCGGCGGGGCGCTCGTCCACCTGCGGGTCGGGGCCACGTACGCCCCCGAGCCGGGCGCGACGTTCGAGGCGATCGACGCCGAGTCCGGCGCGCGACGCGTCGTTCGGGCGACCGCCGAGTTCGCGGCCCGCGTCGCCGCGCGCGCGAGCGCGCACGCGGATCGCTGGTCGCGTCGCGCGAACGAGGCGCGCCTCGCCTACCTGCCCTTCTCGCCCGAGACCGAGCCCGACGCGCTCCTGCGCGGGATCGCGGACGCGCTCTCATGATCACGTGGCTCGCCCCACTCGCGCTGGCGTTGCTCGCGGTCGTGCCGGTGCTCTGGTGGCTCCACCGCAGGCAACCAAAGCCCGCCGTCGTCACCGTCCCGAGTCTGTTGTTTCTCGAAGACGAGGCGCCGAACTCGGAGCGACCCGAGCGTCGTCGCGTCGACGCAGATCTGCTCCTCGCGATTGCGGCGGCGGCGATGCTCGCGCTCGCGGCGGCCCAGCCCGTGCTCGGGGTGACGAGTGACGGACGGCGCATCGTGGTGCTGCGCGACGCCTCGGTCGCGATGACGGCGAGATCGGCCGATGGAACGACGGCCTCCGATCGGGCGTCGGCAGCCACCCAGGCGATCGAGCGGCTGTCGAGCGGCAGCGACCGATTCGAAACCGTCGCCGCGTCGGGTGACGAACTTGCGCGTCGGTTGCGCGACGCGTCGGCCGGGTTGCGAGTTCTCGTCAGCGATCGCCGACCGGCGGAACTGCCGATCGGAGTCCTGTTCGTGGGGGTCGGTGACAAGACCGCATCCAATGTCGGTATCGTGGCGGTCGACGTCGACGTCGTCGGCGGGCGTCGCCGGGTCTTCGCGACGATTTGGAACGACGCGGCGGCGCCGAGGACGCTGCGTGCGGGGCCGCCGGGCGTGGAGACCGACGTCCATTGTCCAGCCTTCGGCGCCGCGCGCGCGTCGTGGGACGTGGGACCGGTGCCGCGTTCGGGGGCCCCGGCGCCCATCGCCATTCACTTGATCGATGACGGGGGCGCCTTGGCGTCGGACGACACCGTCGTGATCGATCCCTCTCCGATGCACGTGGCGTTCGCTCGCGACGCGCTTGCGCCGGTGGTCGAAGCGGCCACACGCCGAGCGCTCGATGCGATCTTCGTCGGCGGTTGGACCGAGGACGCAGCGGCCGAGGGCGGACTGTTCGTCGGACCCGCACGCGATGCCCCGAAGGGCGCCCGGCTCGTGCTCGAGATCGGACGCGTGCCGACGGGCGTCGATCCCGTCCGGCCGCGCGAGAGGGACGCGGTCGAAACCGCCGATCCCCGTCTCGGACGCGATCTCGATCTCGCGACCGTCGAATGGGTCTATCCTGCGGGCGCTTCGGCGCATGCGCCATGGCCGAGAGTCACGATCGATCGGGTCGGGGCCCCGTCGCCCGTTCTGGTGCGATGGCACGCCGATCCTTCGCTCGGGCGGCCGGCCGCGATCGACACGCCCCTGTGGCCACTCTTCATCGAAAACGTGATTCGCCTGATTGGTGCCGAAGCGGTTGGTGGCGGAGAGAGCGCCGCGGGTCGCCGGTGGACGGGTGTACTCGATCTCGACGTGACGCGCCTCGGGCGCGACGTCGCGCCGTTCGACAGGACCGCCCTCGACGCGGCGCCCCGGGACGTGAGCGCTCGTCGCAGAGTCCTCTCGCCCTGGTTCGCGGGCGTGGGGTCGATTTGCCTCTCCCTTCTCTGGTTCCGACCGAGGAAGGGTACCGCTTCACCGGTACGGTAGGCGGGTGCGTCTCTACGACAACGTCGCGCTCGCGGTCCGCCGCCTTCGCCATCGACCCTGGCGGTCGTTTCTGCTGCTGCAGGGAACGATCTGGGGCGTCGCCGTGGCGTTGCTTCAGCCCGCGGTCTTCCTGGGTACGCAACGCGCGGTCGTCGAACGTCCGAGTGCGATCGGAGCCGATCGATTGACGATCGCGTCGGACCCGACGGCGGTCGAGAACCGGCCGTTGGTTGCGGCCGACGCGGCGAGAATCCGCGACGCGATCACGGCCGCCGGCGTGAAGGTCAAGGCCTCCGCCGGGGTTCGCGTCTTTCGCGGCGGGACGCCGCCTCCCGGCGTCGAGGCGCCGATCGATTGGATCTTCGGGCCGCCCGAAGCGCCCGCTGCCCGCGGGATCGAATTCGCGGCGGGGCGACCGTCCGACCCCGAGGCTCCTATCCTGGAACTCGTCGTCGAGGGACGGCTCGCGAGCGAACTCTCACGCGTCGCGGGGAAAGGCGACGACCCGGCGGGCGCGCTCGGCACGACGATCGTCGCTCCCGAGGGGACGCGGGGCACGGTCGTCGGCGTCTTGAGGCCGCGCGATCCCGTGGCGCGCCGCTTGAACGACATGGGCATGGACACCGGTCACTCGGTCTTCAAGTCGATGGCGGGCCAGTTGATGCTGTCTCTGGGTGTGCCACTGGGTGACGACGGCTGGAAGCGCACCGATCGGTGCGTGTACGCGGAACCGACGTCGGACGAGGTCGATTGGATCTTCGTTCGGGTCGCGCCTACCGATCTGCGCGTCGCCGCGAAGGCCGCGGAGAGGGCGTCGCTCGCGGTCGGAAAATCGACCGTGCGGTTCTACTCGATCGTCGGTCCGATGCTGCTCGCGAAGGACTTCGACCGCTTCAAGTCGGTACCGCTGGCGCTCTTCCTCGCGTGCCTCGCGATGGGTGCCGTCGTCATGGCGCACGTCGGGTTGCTTTCGGCGATGCGGCGTGCGGGTGAGATCGCGCTTCACCGGGCCGAGGGCGCGACGCAGCGCGACATCCTCGTGCAGTTCCTGGCCGAAGGGGGCGTGCTTTCGATGCTGGGTGCGCTCCTGGGGTGGGGCATCGGCTGCGGGCTCGCCGAACTGCGCGTGCAACTCGAGCCGATGGCGGCGGTCGCATGGGCGTTTCCGTGGAGCGAGGCCTGGATCGCGCTCTCCGTCTCCGTGATCGTCGGCGTGCTCGCGTGCGTCGTGCCCGCGCGGCGGGCGGCGGGACTCGATCCCGCGGAGGCGCTCTGCGATGAGTAGCCCGCTCGTCGCCGCGATGCTCGAGGGCGTGCGTCACGTCGTGCGGCGACCGTTCCGCAGCGCGCTGACGGCGCTGACGTCGGCGGTCGCGATCGCCGTCACCGTCAACGTGATCTCGCTCAACTACGGGCTCGACGAGGACATCCGGAACGACCTCGCCCGCTTCGGCCGCACGACGATCGACGTGGGGCGCTCGCCGTTGATTCGTCCCGGGATGGCGCGCGCCGCCTTCGGCGAGGCGGAACTCGCGACGATTCGCGACGCGGTCCGCGATGCGGACGCCGTCGTGGTGCCGTTGCGTCAGGCCCGCGTCAGCGGGACCGGAACGGCGGAGGTATCCAACCTCTCGCTCGTTGCGACGAGTCTCGATTTTCCGCGGACGACCGCGCTCAGGCTCGAGGCCGGGCGGTGGTTTCGCGCGGGCGAAACGGGGCTCCGGACGTGCGTGCTCGACGATGCAGCGGCGAAGTTGCTGTTTCCGGGCATCGCACCGAAGGACGTCATCGGGCGAAGTTTGACGACGAGCAAGGGCGAGGCGCCGCTTTCGATCGTGGGGATCCTCGAGGATCCGATGACGTACCGCAGCCTCTTCGCGGCGTTCGACGAGGGACGGGGCAGCCGGACGGTGACGGCGGCGCTTCTCTCCTTCGAAAACGTCTACGTTCCCGAGGATGCGCTCGGTTCGGGCGAACTGTCGCTGGTGGAAATCGTGCTGCCCGATCTCGAGCGCGTGGGCGTCGCCGCGAAGCGACTCCGCGAACGGTGGCCCGGCGAGGTGTCGATCGCGAACGTCGAGAAGTCGCCGCCGGTGACGGTCTTCGTCCGCAACGAGTGGATCGAGGCGATGGGGGGGGTGACGCAGTCGGGCGCCACGATCGGCAACATCGTGTGGATTCTGATCGTGCTCGTCGGATGCATCCTGTTGTCGACTCTCCACCTCGTGACGATCCGCGAACGCTACGACGAGATCGCGGTGCGTCGATGCGAGGGGGCGAGGAAACGCGACGTCGCGATCCAGGTGACGACGGAGAGTGTGCTCACCTCGTTCGCGGGAGGGTTGCTCGGGCTCCCGCTCGGATACCTGGCCGCCGCGTTGATGCGGAAGATCGTCGACGTTCCGTTCCGTTTCGACCCGCGCTACGCCGTCGTCGCGGTCTTCGTGGCGATCGGGCTCGGGCTGATCGCGAGCGTCGTTCCCGCTCGGCGCACGGCACGGCTCGATCCCGCCCAGGTACTCACCCGGAGGCTCTCGTGAGCGAACCACTGATCCTCCTCGAGGCCGCGAGCCGGACCTATCGGTCGGGCGCGCTCGACGTCGAGGCCTTGAGATCGACGACCGTCTCGGTCGAGCGCGGCGACTACGTGGCGTTGACGGGGCCCTCGGGCTCGGGCAAGTCGACGTTGCTTCACCTGCTCGGTTGTCTCGACCGACCGACCGCCGGGCGCTACGTGCTCGACGGGCGCGACGTTTCGCGGCTCTCCGACGCCGAGCTCGCGGCGGTGCGCAATCGGACGATCGGCTTCGTGTTCCAGCGGTTCCATCTGCTGCGCGACGAGACGGCCGCACGCAACGTGGAGTTGCCGCTCATCTATTCCGGCCTTTCGCGGGCTGATCGGCAACGTCGGTCGCTTCTGGCGCTCGAAGAAGTCGGGCTGTCGGCCCGCGCGAACCATCGACCGGGTCAGCTCTCCGGCGGCGAGCAGCAGCGGGTCGCGCTCGCTCGCGCCCTCGTGAAGGAGCCTCGCCTCCTGCTCGCCGACGAGCCGACGGGCAATCTCGACTCGACGGCCGGTGGCTCGGTGCTCTCGCTGATCGACACCTGGAACCGCACGGGGGTCACCGTGATCCTGAACACGCACGACGCCGGCGTCGCCGCCCACGCACGCCGCCGCTGGTCGATCAAGGACGGCGTGCTGTCGGAGGGGGCGGCGTAACCACATCCCCCCGAGCTCGGTCCGAAGTGGGGATTCTCAGCTCGCTTCGCGGGCCTTTTTCCAGCCGCGGGGCGTGAGTTCGGTGATCCTGCTCACGGGCGTCGTCGCGACGCGCATGAGGACGTCGGCGAGGTAGGCCTGCGGATCGACGTGCTGGAGCTTGCAGGTCCCGACGAGGGTCATCAGCACGGCGGCGCACCGTCCGTAAACTCCCGATCCCCCGGCCGCTGCCGCTGATACTCCCGTTGAAGCGATTTCCTCACCCCAGCGATCTGCTCAAGGTGTGCCCAGCCGCCCTTCTCGACTTCGCGTAGCGCGAAGAGCACCTGACGAACGAGGACCGCGACTGACCGAGGCCAGCTTTCCGGGGCGCCCTCGTGCTCCCGGGAGACTGTGTTTGGAAAGTTGTTCATCCCCAGAGGATTGCATTTCGAATGGGGGAGTCGTAGCGGGAGAGAGTTGCCGAGGACGGCAGCGACAGATCAACGCGCGGTCCCGGCGCGCCCCACGCGCGCCGCGGTCGCGCGTGGGGCGCGCGACCGACGTCACTCTACGATCGCCGGCCAACCGGTCTTTGGAAACCATCGACCCGCGTCCTGGACGATCAGGTGGGGATCTCGGATGATGCGGGCGAGCATTCGTCCGACCTGCTGCGCGCAGTGGGGAGAAGCGCGCGGGAAAGTGAACCGCGTCGGACACGGCTCAGCGGGATCGACTCTCGCGACGCCGCGGTGCTCGACGATGTGGCGGGCGCGGATCACGACATCGTCAGCGTCGAACTCGACGATGATCTGAAAGAACTCTCGTGGTTCACCCTTTTACGCTTCGATTTTTCGAACGGCTCGGGCACTTGATGGAAAGACTTCGGTCGCCTATGAGGCTAGTATGCCGTCAGCGGGGTGAGCCCGCTGTCTCGCGATCGGCGAGACACCCGAGCGGTCCGGAAAACGTCCGACCGCGCGCGGTGAGGGGGGTGGTCTGGACGCCCGCACGTCGGCGGTCGGATGAAAGGGCTTATCCGGCCCCAATCGGGCCGGGACGGGGGCGGGAACGAGCTCTGCGCGCACCTTCGACCCCTCCCGGGAGAGGTCGAAGGTGCGTAGGACGGTCTACCGTGGTGCCGAGCGCTTTCCCCCGAGCCCGATTCAAATCCCTATGCGTTCTGTTTGCGCCGACTGAAATCTCCGATGCTCGTCGGATCGGAGGTGCCTTGCGATGCCGAAGCCTCGTCGTCCCCAAACGGATGCTGAAACGAAGCGGGAGATCGTCCGTGAGATCCGCGCTGGCGAGGTGACCCGGGTGGTGGCGGCTCGACGCCTGCGTGTATCTCGGCAGTCGATCCACCGTTGGATGGCGCGGGTCCCGTCGCCGTCGCGGAGAGCGAGATTTGTGGCGGTCGACCTGACCCAGGCGTGATCGGCCTCACGAACCTTCACGAACCCTTTCACCGACCGATCTGCGAACTCGCCCAGAAGATTGTTCGAGATGTGGGCTACTTCCTAGAGTGCGTCACCGACGCCGATGGATGGCGCAAGCAGATCGACAGCGGCGACTGGATTCGCCCCCCCTGCGTGGGCGAAGGTGCGAGGCAGGATTCTCAAATCGTGGCGATCGTTGCTTCCTGACGAGGACACTGCGGCGAAGGCACCGAAGAAGTGCAAGAAGTAGTCCGTGAACGCCTTGCTCGCTTTTGTCGGCGCTGCGAGATGGAAGGCGATGACCAAGTTTGACAAAGATGCTACGTTCTCGGTCGTCGTGGGTATGGCGTAGTAGGAGCGACCAATGATCCAGTTCTTTAAGTTCACGCCGTTCTCTGGAATGGGCGAGCATTGCACGCCGTGGCACGATTGGGAGAAGGGCATGGAGAACGCACAATTGGTTTCCGATGTCATTGAAAGAGGGGAGGCGGACCTCTGGCAATGCACGCTCGAAGTCGAGGAGACTGAGGGGGTGGGGAGGGCGGCGCACGGACCGACGAGTCTGACCCAATCCGGAAGTTGAGTCGAGAATGTTCGATTCTTGACGCAGCGACGTTTGCGCCTTTACGTCCGGTGGTCGGTGCCCCAACTTGTCCGAGTCTCGGTTGCGCTCGCAGCGGCGCCGTCCTCATAGTCGAACGCCCTGCCTCGGAACCGAGATCGGACATAGGTTCGGGGCGTTCCCGTGACGCTCGCATGACGCTTCGAAAACTTTCTGCTTGACGGCCCGGCATGAAAAGCTACCGTCCGTCTCGTCGAGGGCGTGGGCTCTTGGAAAGGCTCGCAGAAACAAACCGGCTCCCCGAAAGGAACCAAGACATGGGAATGCTCATCGGTGAAATGATTACCCGCCTCAACGGCGTAGCTCGGTACAGCCCCGCATTCGGCCGAGGTGGGCAGAGTGCGCTCTTCAGCATCGACATGTTGGACGTTCCCGGTGGGTCGGTCCAACTCGGCATCGTCGTGCAGCACAAGGACGAGTCGGCGACGTCGTGGACGAACTGGGGGAACTTTACGGCAATCACGACGACCGGCGTGAAGACGCTCACGCTCACGGGCGCGAAGGAGATGATCCGATTCGAGTTCACCATCTCCGCTGGATTGTCCCCTCAGGTCTACGACACGTTCCTTTTCAACATGCTCTCGCCCAATTGGATGCCCTAGGCGGCCGATTCCGAGGCAGCAACCCGAACTAGGAACAAGGAGCGCTCGCCATGTCTGACATATTCTCGGAACGTCACGATGCCTTCCAAGCATTGATGGTCGGAACCGGAGGCGTGGCGAGCGCAGCACCTACCAAGAGTTGCAGCGGTGACTGCGGCGGAAGTTGTGGAGGTTCGTGCGGGGGTAGTTGTGGGTCTTCGTGCGACTCGTGTAGTGGTGAAACGTTGAGCAGTGATTCTGCCGCACGACAGGCGCTCAAGTGGGGTGTAGATCGGTATCTTAGCGACTCAAGTACTGATGCCTATTGGAGAGTGACATCGATAGGGCAGGTCGTTATGGATGCTCCATCTCGCACAGAATCGGCAGAGTGGAAGGCTCTTGACGCCAGGATCAGTGGGGTTCTGGCAATTCA
>JANNRO010000192.1:0-34749 GCA_031401505.1 Planctomycetia bacterium | reverse complement strand
CGTGCGGCGCGTGCTGCCGGGCGCAATCGTGGCCGTCGTGATCAATCTCGCGGTCAGCATCCTCTCGACGCAGTCGTTCGGACTCGTCGGCACGTCGATCGGCACGCTCGCGGGCTTCGTGGCCGTGAGTTCGTGGTTCTACCCCCGGCTCCTCTGCCGCGAGTTCGACGTGCCCCTCGGTGCGCTCGCGCGCGCCGTCTTCGTTCCGCTGGCGCTCGGCATCGCCTATGCAGCGGTCCTTCTGTACGTCGCCGAGGTCGTACCGCCGACGGGGACCGACGGGGTGCGTCTCTTCCGTTGGCTTGGGCTGCTGGCCTGGCTCGGATGCGCGGGGCTCGGCTTCCTCGTGCTGGCCTGGTTCGTCGTCCTGCCGCGGGACGACCGCGACGAATGGACCGCTCGCGTTCGCGGGCTCTTCGGAGCCCGGTCGTGAGCGACGTGCGTGCGACGTGGCACGTGGTGACGCCCGAGTATCCGCCCGACGAGGGCGGTGTCGCCGACTACGTCGCCCAACTCGCGCCCGCGCTCGCGGCGTCGATGGGTGAGGTGCACGTCTGGTGTCCGGGCGAGTCCGACGCGACGTCACGGGAACTCGAGGGGGTCCTGGTCCATCGTTTTCGCGCGCCGTTCACCCGCGGCGGACTCGGCCGGCTCGGGCGCGCGCTCGACGAGTGCGAGGGCCCGCGCGTGCTGCTGCTCGAGTACGTTCCGCACGGGTTCGGCCGGAAGGGAATGAACGTCGCGTTCGCCCGCTGGGTGCTCGACCGTCGGCGCCGCGGCGACGACGTGCGCGTGATGTTCCACGAGGTGGCCCACCCCTTCGTCGCGTGGCCGCTCCACCACAACCTGATCGCTGCATCTCAGCGTTGGATGGCCGAATTGCTCGTGCGTGCGGCGACGAGGGTCTACGTGTCGATCCCGGGCTGGGAACCCCTGCTCGTGCGACTCGGAGCCGAGCCCGGTTCGTCTCGTTGGACGCCGGTCCCGTCGAACGTGCCGGACTCGGCGCCGCTCTCCGCCATCCACGCCGTCCGACACCGTCTCGGTCTCGACGATCCGCGCGAGGCTCTCCCGCTCGTCGGTCATTTCGGAACCTACGGCGAGCCGATCCTGAGACGGCTGCGCCCGATCCTGTCGGGCATCCTCACGCGTCGGGCCGACGCGCACGTGTTGTTGCTCGGCGGTGGCGGCGAGCGCGTGCGCGACGAATTCGTGCGCGTGCACCCCGACGAGTCGGCCCGCATCACCGCGACGGGCCGCCTCCCGGCCGCCGACGTGGCGGCGCACCTGCGCGCGTGCGATCTGGTCGTCGAGCCCTACCCGGACGGCGTCAGCAGTCGACGATCTTCCGTGATGGCCGCACTCGCGAACGGCGTTGCCGTCGTCACGACCGCCGGTCGTCTGACCGAGCCCGGTCTTTGGTCCGATGGTGTTGCGCTCGTCCCGGTCGATCGGCCCGAGGAATTCGTCCGGGTGGTGCTCGCGCTGCTCGAGGGCCGACGGGCCGAACGTCTCGCCCGACTCGAAGTTCTCGGTCGAAGCGGGCGTCGCCTCTACGACGCGACGTTTTCCCTGTTGCGCACCGTTTCCACGTTGACGGATTCCTGACGTGCGCCTCGCCGTCGTCCGGGATTTTCGCGCCGAGAACTGGCCGAGCATGGACCTCTGCGCCGACGAACTGTTGGCGGCCTCGTCCGAGTTTGCGCCGGGCGTCGAGGCGATCGACGTTGCGCCCGACTTTCGCCGGCTCTTCGGGCGCATGCCGTTCCTCGGTCGTACCCGCACGTGGCGCAACGCCGACCGCGCGCGAAATCGGTACAAACTCATTCCGCGCCACCTGCGCGGCCTTGCGGGGACCTTCGATGCGTTCCACGTGGTCGATCACTCCTACGCGCACGTCGTCCACGCGCTGCCGGCCGCCCGAACGGGCGTCTTCTGCCACGATCTCGACGCCTTCGCCTGCCTCCTCGATCCCGAACGGGACCCGCGTCCATACTGGTTGCGCGTGCTCACCCGACGCGTGCTCGACGGTCTCGAGAAGGCCGCGCTCGTGTTCTTCGCGACCGAGGCGGTCGGTCGGGAGCTTCGCGAGCGACGACTCGTCGATCCGGGCAAACTCGTCCACGCGCCGCTCGGCGTGTCACGCGAGTTCACGTCGCGAGCGCCGGCCGCCTTTGCGCCGCTCGCCTCGCTCGACGCCCTGCGCGGTCAACCGTTCGTGCTCCACGTCGGCAGCGTCGTCCCGCGCAAGCGCATCGACGTCCTCCTCGAGTCGTTTGCGGCGGCGCGATCGTCGTGCCCCGAACTTCGGTTGGTGAAGGTCGGCGACGAGTGGACGCGCCCGCAATGCGATCAGCTCCGCCGGCTCGGTGTCGAGCGCGGAGTCGTTCATGTCGGTCGTCTCTCGCGCCCTCAGCTGGCGGAGGTCTACCGTCGCGCGGCCGTCGTCGTGTGCCCGAGCGAACGGGAGGGGTTCGGACTGCCCGTCGTCGAGGCGCTCGCGTGCGGTACGCCGGTCGTCGCGAGCGACCTTCCTGCGCTTCGCGAGTCGGGGGGCGCCGCGGCGCGCTTCTGCGCGGTGGGCGACGTCGCGGCATTCGCGCAAGCGATCGGTCGTGCGCTCGAGGAGTCGGACGAGAGTCCCGCGTCCGATGCACGCGTCGCGTGGACGAGTCGATTCACGTGGACCGCGCATGCGCGCACGATCGTCGAGGCGTACAAGGGACTCCCCCGTGGCTGACTCCGCCTCTGCGCACGTCCTTCTCGTCTCGGCCGTCGGCGTCATCGGAGGAGCCGAGCGCGTGCTGTGCGAGGGCGCACGGGCTGTAAAGGCGGCTTGGCCGAAGGCCCGCGTGTCGGCGTTGCTTTTCGCGGACGGGCCGTTACGGGCGGCGCTCGAAGCGCTCGGCATTTCCGTGCGCGTCGTCCCGATGCCCGCGCGCCTCGCATCCGCGGGGGACAGCCGTCTCGATCAGGCGACGGGGTGGGGACGCCTGCGCGCGTGGTACGCGATGTCGCTGCGTTTGCGGGCCGCGAAAAACTACGCCCGGACGATCCAGCGGGCGATCGGCGAACTGCGACCCACCCTCGTTCACGCACATGGGTTCAAGGCGCTGTTCGTGCTCACCCGCGCCATTTCGAAGGACGTTGCGCTCTTGTGGCATGTGCACGACTTCGTGTCGGGCCGCCCGCTGGCGTCGTACCTCGTGCGTCGGGTGATGCGTCGCGTGACGCGTGCGATCGCCGTTTCCGACGCGGTTTCGCGCGACCTTGCGAGCGTGGCACCCGAGGTCCCCGTCAGCGTCGTGCGAAACGGCGTCGATCTCGAACGGTTCTCGCCGGCGCCGCGCGATGGTCGGGGGCTCGATCGGCTGGCGGGACTTGCGTCCGACGCCGGGGATCGCGTTCGGGTCGGGCTCGTCGCGACCTACGCCCATTGGAAGGGCCACGAGGTCTTCCTGCGCGCAATCGCGGGAATGGCCCCGGGTGCGCGTGGCTACGTCGTCGGTGGGCCGATCTACGCGACGGTGGGATCCGAGGTGACGCGCGCCGGATTGCGGGAGCTTGCGAACGGCCTCGGGCTCGCGGATCGCGTCGGGTTCATCCCGTTCCAGGAGGACCCCGCCGACGTCTACCGCATGCTCGACGTCGTGGTCCATGCGAGCACGCGACCCGAACCGTTCGGCCTGACGATCGTCGAAGCGATGGCCTGCGGGCGCGCGGTCGTCGTGTCGGCCGCGGGCGGGGCCCTCGAATTCTTCGACGAAGGCGTGACCGCGCTCGGCCACACGCCCGGCGACGTCGCGGGTTTGGCGCGCGCGATCGAGCGGCTGGCGGGAGACGCCGACCTGCGCGAGCGTCTCGGGCGCGCCGCCCGCGCGGCCATGGAGGCGCGGTTCGGCCGAAGACGCTTCGCGATGGAGTTGCTCGCGGTGTATGCGATGATCGAAGGCGGGCGTTCGTAGGAAGTACCGGACTCGGGCGCCCGTTTCGCCGCGCTGCTCGGGACCGGCCCGGATTTTGAGGGGATCCCCCCGCGTCGAATTACGATCAAACATCGGATTTTTCCGGGTCTGCCGAGGCCTTGCCCGCCGTGCGGGCACCGACCGCGTGACTCCCGGCGAGGTGCTCATGGTTCGCGGACTGACCGTCGTGACGGGGGCGGGTGGATTCATCGGCCACCATCTCGTCACACGGCTGAAGAAGGCGGGCTATCGGGTCCGGGGCGTCGACTTGAAGCGCCCCGGGTACGCGGACTCGCCGGCCGACGAATTCGAACTGCTCGATCTACGTCGCTCCGATGCGTGCTTGGAGGCGCTCCGTGGTGCCGAGCGCGTCTTCGCGCTGGCCGCCAACATGGGGGGCATCGGCTTCATCGAGTCGCACAAGGCCGAGATCGTCCACGACAACGCGCTGATCAACCTACATACGATCGAGGCGGCGCGCGTCCACCGGGTGCGTCGCTTCCTCTTTGCGTCGAGCGCGTGCGTCTACCCCGCGGCGAAGCAGGCGTCGTCCGACGTCGTGGCGCTGAAGGAGAGCGACGCCTACCCCGCCGATGCCGAAGACGGCTACGGCTGGGAGAAGCTCTTCATGGAGCGGCAGTGCCGCCACTACCGGGAAGACTTCGGGCTCGACACGCGCATCGTGCGCTTCCACAACATCTACGGCCCGCTCGGGACGTTCGACGGCGGGCGCGAGAAGTCGCCGGCCGCCATCTGCCGCAAGGTCGCCGCGGCGTCCGACGGCGACGAGATCGAAGTGTGGGGCGACGGTCGGCAGGTGCGGTCGTACTGCTACATCGACGACTGCATCGAGGGGATCTTCCGGCTGATGGATTCCTCGTTCGTCGACCCGTTGAACGTCGGCGCCGATCGCCTCGTATCGATCAACGCCCTCGTCGAAATCGTCGCGCACATCGCGGGCAAGCGCGTCCGGCTCCGCCACGACCTTTCGAAGCCCGTCGGCGTGCGCGGACGCAACAGCGACAACACGCTCCTGCGTCGCGTGCTCGGCTGGGAACCCAGGACGCCGCTCGAGACGGGGCTTGCCGCGACCTATCGCTGGATCGAGGAGCAGGTCCACGGGTCGTACGAGGGGTCGATCTCCGGTTCGACGACGCGCTGAGTCCGACCCCGGCGCATCATGGGATAGGCTGCCCGCGTGCGGGTCGTCCTCCTCTACCACTTCTTCGCGCCCGCAACCGTCGTCAGCGCCGTTCACTACGCGCAATTGGCCGAGGGTCTGGCCGCCGCCGGTCACGACGTCGAGGCGTGGCCGAGCAATCGCGAGCGCCGGGGTTCGCGTCGGGTGCTCCCGTCGCGGAGCCGGGCGGGGCGCGTCGCGGTGCGGCGCTGCTGGCGTCCGGGCTTCTCGCAGGACGGGGCGCTCGGGCGCCTCGTCAACACGCTGTGGATGTGGCTTCATTGGTGCGGGCGCGCGATCACGGCGCGGGGCGTCGACGTCGTGATCGTCGGCACCGACCCGCCGATGTCGGTCGCGATGGCGCGGGTGTGGCGGGTCGTTCACCCCCGCGTCCGGATCGTCCATTGGTCGTTCGACCTCTATCCGGACGCGGCCGTGCTTCACGGACTGCTTCGCGAAGGCTCGCTCGTCGAACGGATGATGCGGGCGATCTCGGCGAACGGACGGCGGGCGTGCGACGCGATCGTGGACAGCGGCCCCTGCATGCGCGCGCGGACGGCCCGCCTCGCGCCCGACGTGCGTGCCGAGACGATCGTCCCGTGGGCTCTCTCGGGCTCGCCCGAGCCGCGCGCGCCCGATCCGGCGTTGCGCCGTGCGCTCTTCGGCGAGGTCCGTTCCGTGTTGCTCTATGCCGGGCACCTCGGCCATGCGCACGAAGCCGCGCCGTTCCTCGCGCTGGCCCGCGAACTCGCCGACGAAGGCGTCGTCGTGGCGTTCCAGGGCATCGGCGAGCGCGAGCCGCAAGTCCGCGAGGCCGCGCGCGGGCTTTCGAACGTGCGCTTTCTCGCACCGTGCTCCGATCGCGAACTCGTGGCCCGCCTCGAGGTCGCCGACTTCCATCTCGTAAGCCTCAAGGACGGATGGGAGGGGACGGTCGTCCCTTCGAAGTTCTTCGCGGCGCTCGCGGTCGCGCGTCCGGTGATCTACGCGGGGCCGGAGGCCTCGTCGGTCGCGCGGTGGATCGGTGAATTCGATCTGGGCGTGGCGATCGCGGGTCGGCCCGCGTCGTCGGGGGCGATCGAGTCGGTCCGGGCCGCGATCACGCGGAACGAACGGGATCGCGACGGGGCGCATCGCTGCCGCGCGGTCGAGCGGGAACGCTTCTCGCAGGAGGCGGGCATCGCGGGGTTCTGCCGGCTGATCGATGCGGTCGGGTCGGGGGACGCCGGCAGGGCGTGATCAGCCCGCGGTCGGCGGTCGCGCGAGCGCCTCGAGAATCCGGTCGGCACACTCCTCGGCGCTCGACTTCGCCGCGTCGAGCACGAGCTCCGCGGCCTCGGGCGGCTCGTAGGGCGAGTCGATTCCCGTGAAGTTCTTGAGCTCCCCTCGCCGCGCCTTCGCGTAGAGCCCCTTGGCGTCGCGTTGCTCGGCCACGGCGAGCGGCACGTCCACGAACACCTCGACGAACTCGCCCGGTTCGAAGAGCCCCCGGGCCATCGCCCGCTCGGAGCGGAACGGCGAGATGGCCGAAACGAGCACGATCAGCCCCGCGTCCACCATCAATCTCGCGACTTCCGCCAGCCGCCGGACGTTCTCGACGCGGTCCTGCGCGGTGAATCCCAGGCCCTTGTTGAGCCCGTGCCGCACGTTGTCGCCGTCGAGCAGGTAGGTGTGGCGCCCGAGGGCCAGGAACTTCTTCTCGACGATGTTGGCGATCGTGGACTTGCCCGCCCCCGAGAGCCCGGTGAGCCACACGACCAGCGGTCGCTGGCCCTTCTGCGCTGCCCTCGCCCGCTTGTCGACGTCGAGAGTCTGCCAACGCACGTTCGACGAGCGGCGGAGCGCGAAGTGACAGAGACCCGCCCCGACCGTGTCGTGGGTGCGCCGATCGAGCAGCAGGAATCCGCCCAACGCGCGATTCACCTCGTACGGCTCGAGTGCGACGGGCGCCTCGAACGTCAGTTCGCCGACGCCGATCTCGTTCAGTTCGAGCCGCTCCGCGGACAGGTGACCGAGCGTGTCGACGTCGAACCGATACTTGATCGGCATCACCGTCGCCGGCACCGTTCTCGTGCCGAGTTTCACGTCGTACGACCGACCCTGGAGCAGGGGCTCCGCGTGAAGCCATATGATCGTCGCCTCGATCTGGTCGGCGACGGGGCACGGTTCGCCGGAGACGAGGACGTCGCCACGGGAGACGTCCACCTCCGAATCCAACGTCAACGTCACGGACCGGCCCGCGATCGCCACGGCCAGGTCGCCGTCGGCCGTCACGATGCGGGCGACACGGCTCTCGCGTCCGGAGGGCATCACGCGCACCGGATCCCCGGGGCGAACCGTTCCCGTCGCGATCAGGCCGGCGAAGCCGCGGAACTCGGGACTCGGCCGGTGGACGGCCTGGACCGGCATCCGGAAGGGCTTTCCCTCGAGGTCCTCGCCCGGCTCGACGCTCTCCAAGTGTTCGAGCAGTGTCGGGCCCGAGTACCAGGGCGTCCGGGGCGAGCGTCGGACGACGTTGTCGCCGTCGGCGGCGCACAGGGGGATCGCGGTCACGTCCAGCCGACCGATGTGCGACACCAGCTCGCGGTACTGGTTGCAGATCTCCGCGAAGCGCGCCTCGGACCAGCCCATCAGATCCATCTTGTTGACCGCGAGGACGACGCGTCGGACGCCGAGCAGCGAGAGGATGTGCGTGTGGCGGCGCGTCTGGGTCAGCACCCCCTTGCGCGCATCGACGAGCACGACGCCCAGGTCGGCGGTCGAGGCGCCGGTCACCATGTTGCGCGTGTACTGCTCGTGCCCGGGGGCGTCGGCCACGATGAAGTGACGCTTGGCGGTCGAGAAGGCCCGGTAGGCGACGTCGATCGTGATGCCCTGCTCGCGCTCGGCGGTCAACCCGTCGACGAGCAGCGCGAAATCGAGCTCGCCTCCCCGTGTGCCCGACCGCTTGGAGTCGACCGCGAGAGCCGCGAGGTGGTCGTCATGGACGGCCCGCGACTCGTAGAGCAGGCGCCCGATCAGCGTGGACTTGCCGTCGTCGACCGACCCGCAAGCGATGAACCGGAGCCGGCTCCGTTGGCGGTGTGCGGCGAGCAGGGGCTCCAGATCCTCGGGCGGCGGGGACATCAGAAGTAGCCCTCGCGCTTTTTCCGTTCCATCGATCCCGCGAAGTCGTGATCGATCGCCCGTCCCTGCCGTTCCGACGTCGTGGAGGCCAGCAACTCCCGCAGCAGGGCCGGCAACGAAACGGCGTCGCTCTCGACGGCACCGGTCAACGGGTAGCAGCCGAGCGTGCGGAATCTCACCATGCGCTCGATCGGCCGTTCGCCGGGCCTGAGCGGCAGGCGCGCGTCATCGGCGAGGATCAGCATCCCGCCGCGCTCCACGACGGGGCGAAGTGCCGCGAAGTAGAGTGGCACCACCGGGATCCTCTCCTGGTGGATGTACTGCCACACGTCGAGTTCGGTCCAGTTCGAGAGCGGGAACACCCGCACGCTTTCGCCCTCGTGCGTCCTGGCGTTGTAGAGCGACCAGAGTTCGGGGCGTTGGTTCTTCGGGTCCCATCGTTGTTGGGCGGAGCGAACGGAGAGGACGCGCTCCTTGGCGCGGCTCGCCTCTTCGTCGCGGCGTGCGCCGCCGATGGCCGCGTCGTACCGGCCCTCCGCCAGCGCCTGTTTCAGCGCCTGCGTCTTCATCACGTCCGTGTGGACGTCCGAGCCGTGGGTGAAGGGGTTGATGCCTTGCGCCACGCCCTCGGCGTTGACGTGCACGAGCAGGCGGACGCCGGGAGTTCGCGCCACCTCGTCTCGGAAGGCGTACATGGCCCGGAACTTCCAGGTCGTGTCCACGTGGAGCAGGGGAAAGGGCAGGGGACCCGGGAAGAACGCCTTCTTGGCGAGGTGGAGCAGCACGCTGCTGTCCTTGCCGAGCGAGTAGAGCAGCACGGGCCGTGCGCACTCCGCGACGACCTCTCGCAGGATGTGGATGCTCTCGGATTCGAGTCGCTCGAGATGCGCTGGCACGCGGCGATTGTAGAGGCCGACGGGTGCGACTCTCCGGCGAATCGGCGAGATCGACGAACGGATGTTCGACTTGTCGGTCGCTCGGGTGATCCTTCGTGGATGTTTCGGCGATCCCGCTCCACCGGTTGTCGATCGATCGCCGACTCCGGTCCGCGTCCGGTCGTCAGGGGGTACCGGAGGTCCGGATGTCGGACTCCCGGGCTGACCCGGCCCGAAGAGGGGCTGGACGCGGGCACGGGACGCGCCGCATGACGACGCTGCGCCAGGCGGTCTCGCGGGTGCTCGTGGTCGCGCATCGCGAGGACACGACCGACCTCGTGCGCACACTGACGGGCGAGGGCTTCCTCGTCGAGCAGATCCGCGGGCCGTACACGCCGGAGCAGGAGCGTTGGTCGATGATCAAGCGCGCACTCGCCAACCACGCGAACGCCTGGCGTCGGTGCGTCGCGCTCAACGAGGACGTCATCGTCTGCGAGGCCGACTTCGTGCCCGTCGTCCGATTCGGCTTGAGGCCCCTCCCCTGCCCCCTCTCCCGGCCCGACGAGCCGGGGCGAGTCGCATGGCTCTACGGAGCCGGCTCGATCCTCTACGCGGTCGACCGTCGCGGCTTCCTCTACGGCCACGGCCAGACGGCCGTCTGCTGCTATGTTTCCGTCGGCGCGGCGCGCGCGCTCCTTTCGTTCTTCGAACTCGAAGCGCAGAAATCCGATGCGGGGCTCTACGCAACGTGGGACACGAAGGTCAGCGTGTACCTCAGGCGACAGAAGGGCGTCGAGAGCTACTTCACGGATCGCCAGCTCGGTGAGCACGGAGGGCTCCCGAGCCCGGAGCACGCCAGGGCGGGACTTCGGCCCTGGCATCACGCGGACTTGCTCGCGGGGCGTCTCGCGTTCCTGCCCGCCTATGCCACCGGAAGTAGAATGCGGTACTGGCGTCGCCGCCTGCTCGCGCGCTTTCGCGGGATCGGCCGCATCCTGCTCCTGCGCTACTACGATCCTCGCTACGTGCGGCGCGGGCACGATCCAATCCGACTCTCGTTTCTCGCGATCCGCAAGCTGATCTCGATGCTGGCGCTCCCGCCGCTGTAGGCGAGTCGCTCTTCCATCCGGTACACGCCGAATCGCGTTACCGACCGATCCTTTCGTCCCAGATCCGGTCGAGCATCGGACCGAGCTTCACACGGAGCACCTCCGCTGCCACCTCGTTGCCGCGCGCCGTCAGGTGGCGGTCCCTCGGGAGATAGAGATCGAACTTCTGGTTCGCCGCCTTCAGCGGCTCGAGCAGGGGGATCACTTCGATGGAGCGCTCTGCGAGAAACGCGGACAGCAAGCGATCGGGAGCGGTGTGATCGAAGCCGGCGGCGTCGAGGGCGCCGTACGCGTTCACCTGGATCAACGAGGGATAGGAGACGATCACGAGGTTCCCGCCGTTCCTGCGGACGTCGGCGTCGAGGGTCGCGAGGTAGTGGAAGGTCGTCTTCCAAGCCGGCCGCTGCTTGGCCACGTCGGGCTCGAAGCGTGCGAAACTCGCAGGCTCGTATCCGGCCCAGAGGCCCGCTCGGGCCACCACGAGGCTGCTGGACAACTGCGTGTGCACCCAGCCGAACGAGCGGAAGAGGGGCAACGCGGGCACCTCGGGCGGCGCGTCGCGCGTGGGTGCGTCTCTTGGATCGAGGTAGCGAGGCGCATCCGTGGGCATGACGTCGTTGCCGGCGAAAAGACCCAGGACCACCAGGTCCGGCCTGGCGGCGAGTCCCTCGGTCAGGTACGCGAGCCAGTAGTCCTTCGGATCCCAGTCCGGGTGGGCCAGGTAGGCGTGGCCGATGTCTCGATCCGGGTGGACGCGCCGGTAGCTCGAGACGAACCGCGCCATGCAGTGATCTTCGAGTTCGACGCCCCATCCGAGCGTGAACGAATCGCCCAGCGACAGGATCCGCAGCGGCCTGTCGGCGATCGACGCGGTCGTCGGACCGCGGAAGCCCCGTGCGTTCGTCTTCACGTGGAACCCGCCTCCGTCGGCCAACGGAACATCGAACTCCGCGTCGGCCTTCATGCGGCAAGTGAACGCGCCGGGCGCCGCCAGCGCGCTCCGCGGGAATCCCGCCGGTGCGGCGCAGAAGAGCCTCACGAAGATCTCGAGGATCAGCAGCGTGACCGCGAGCGTGGCGCCAAGCAGTGCGAGTTTTCGGCCAAGGCGGCGCCGTGGCGCACGGGCCTTCGTCAAGGCGGGCGTCGCCACCGACTCCTGTGCCGCGCTCATCGGTGGACCGATGAGACCGGCAGTACGTCGACGCCGCCGATCTGCGGCACGCTTTGCCCGCCGTACAGGCCATCCAGTCCGAAAACGGCGCAGAGTTCCCGGGCCCTCGAAACCTGCCCGGCGGTGATGTCCCCGCGCCACGACGTGACGAGATCCTCCCCCGTGCGGATCGGACTGTCGTTGCGACTGAGCGTGCTGGGGCGACGGAGATCGTCGAGGATCGCGTCCGTGTACGGCTTGCCCAGAAACGACATGATGCGACGAATCTCGGGTTCGGGAGCCACGCAGATGTTCTCGTAGAAAATGACGAGGATTTCGCCCTTGGCGAACTGTCGAAGCGGCACGTAGTTTTCGATGCACCACGTCAGGATGTGGCCGTCGAAGGGCCCCTCCGCGCTTCGAATGGCGTCAAGGAACGGGCTCAGGAAGTCGCACATCAGGTCGGACTGGTCGAGGAAGACGTCCAGGTGCGTGTCCCAGTTCAGCTTCAGCTTCGAATGCGCCACCGCGCAAGGGTGACGAAGCAGCAGCAGTTGTGGAATCTCGGGGAAGTGGCGTTTGATCCACTTCAACAGGAGCGTGACGCGAGTGTCCTTGATCAGCCTCGTGCGGGCGATGAATCGGCGATTGTGACGATCAATCCACGGATGCCGGACCTTCCCGCTCAAGATCGCGCTCGCCGGTCCGAGGTAGCGCTCGTCCGCCACGTCCGGTCTCAGATACTGCCGATATCTCCAATGCCTGATCAGGTCGATCTGCCGGGAGTGGAACGGCTCGAACATCGGGCGGAACGAGTTGTCGAAATTCACGATGTCTTCGACCCAGGTGGTCCCGCTCCGGCCGGTCCCTGCGAGGAGGACGGTCCGGCGGTAGTCGCCGTGGTCGATGAAGAACCTCTTCTGGACCTGTTGGATCGCACGACGGAGGAGGTTCATCTCGGTGCGCCTCAGGATGCGGTCGTCGAGCGCGTCATGCGCCGGAATTCGTGCGGGCGATCGACCTGCCTCAACGAGGGTAGGGCCGTCGGGCGGCGGGTCAATCGGAGGACCGATGCGCGATGTGCGGATTCGCCGGATTGATCGACCGTAGCGGGACGACGAGTCCGGAGGAACTCGAGCGGCAGGCCGCCGCGATGGCGGCGCCCCTGCGGGCTCGCGGGCCCGACGATGCCGGTGTTCATGCCGACGCGCGGCACGGCTTCGGCCTCGCGTTTCGCCGACTCTCGATCCTCGATCGCAGTCAGGCAGGGCACCAGCCGATGGAGTCCCACGGCGGGCGCTATGTGCTGGCGTTGAACGGCGAGATCTACGACGCCCCCGTCTTGAAGGCTCGGCTCGAGGCCGAGAGAGCCGCGCCCCCCTGGCGTGGCCACTCGGACACCGAGGTGCTGCTCGCGGCGATCGAGGCATGGGGGCTCCGCGAGACGCTTCGGCGGAGCGACGGCATGTTCGCGCTCGCGCTCTTCGATCGGCAACGCGCGACGCTCGCGTTGGCGCGCGATCGGTTCGGCGAGAAGCCGCTCGTCTACGCCGACGGCGCCGGGCACTTCCTGTTCGGATCGACGCTCGCGGCGCTACGGGCCCATCCCGTCTTCGACGATGCGATCGACGGCGTCTCCATGAGGATGTACCTGCGTTACGGGTGGATTCCTGCCCCGCACTCGATTCACCGCGCCGCGAGAAAGCTCCCGGCCGGATCGATGCTGGAGATCGACGTTCAACGGCGGGGGCCGGTGCCGACGCCGACGCCGTGGTGGTCGATCGCCGAGTCGATCGAAGCCGGGCAGTCTGATCCGTTTCGTGGATCGCTCGACGAGGCGGCCGATGCCGTCGGCGCCGCGTTGTCTCGATCGGTGCGCGCACGAACCGTGGCCGACGTGCCCGTCGGGGCGCTGCTCTCGGGGGGCATCGATTCCTCGGCGGTCGTCGCGTCCCTGCCGCCGTCCAGCGACTTGCGGACGTTCACGATCGGATTCCCGGGGTCCGGACACGATGAGTCGCCTTTCGCCCGCGAAGTGGCCACGTGCCTCGGGGTTGCGTCGACGATCCGGGACGTCGGTCCCGAGGACGCGCTGCGCGGGGCGACCTCGATGGCTTCCGTCTACGACGAACCGTTCGCGGACTCGTCGCAGATTCCGACGGCGCTCGTGTGTGCGCTCGCCCGCAATCACGTCGCCGTCGTGCTTGCCGGCGATGGGGGTGACGAACTGTTCGGCGGCTACCGGTACTATCGGCGCGTCGCCAACCCCCTCTGGCGGGCGAGTCGGATCGTCGCGGACTACCGAGCGACACGATCGGGAGGGAGTCTCACGGCGCCCCGGTCGTGGGCGACGCGAGCGACGCGCAACATCCACTCCGTCTGGCGAAACCCCGACACGATTCTCTCGAACGATCCCGGAGGCGAGCCGGCGTGCGACGTTGCCCGCACGGTGCGGGGCATGAGCTTCGTGCGCCGGATGATGTACTGGGATCAGGCGCATTACCTTCCCGACGATCTGCTCGTGAAGATGGACCGGGCGGCGATGGCCGTGGGCCTCGAGGCGCGCTCTCCGTTCCTCGCCCGTGACGTCGTCGATCTGGCGTGGCGCCTGCCCTCGCGCCACCTCATCGGCAGGTACGAGGGCAAACTCGTCCTTCGCCGTCTGCTGGCTCGTAGGCTGCCGGCCCGTCTCGTCGATCGTCCGAAGCGTGGATTCACCGTCCCGGTGGACGAGTGGCTCCGCGGCCCGCTGCGGGCGTGGGCCGACGAACTGCTCTCGCCCGAATCGCTTGCGAGCAGCGGTCTCTGGAAGGCACGACCGATTCGATCGATGTGGGAGGCCCATCGAGACGGCCGCCTCAGCGACGGACGGCGCTTGTGGCCGGTCCTTCAGTTCGAGGCGTGGCGCCGACGGGTGTCGTGAAGCCCGACGCCCGGCAGCCGGGCGTCGGGCCTTGCGTGTCCGATTTCGACATCAAGCGGTTCGTCGCACGAGCTCCACGCTTCCCGTCCGGGTGTCCCACCGACTGCACCAGCTGAAACGACCGGCGGCGTGCGGTTCGCGCCGCCGGGTCATTGACCGAACGCCTTGCGCTTCAGCACGTCGGCGAGCCCGCTGGTGGCGCGCAGCAGCGCGGCTTCGTCACGCGGGTAGGGAGCGCTCCGGGCGACCATCTTCGCCAAGCCGTCTTCATCGACGTCCGTGCCCAGCGCCTTGGCGATCTGCCTGACGACCTCTCCCGGCGCGCGAAAGAGCTCGTTCATGGTGACGAACTGGGGGCTGATGCCGGCCAGGGCGAACAACTCTCGGAAGCCCGCGTCTTCCGCCGCGATGTACTTCAAGTCCGCTGCGAACTGCGCCACCCGATCGCTGATGGTGTGTCGATACTCGCGCGGGGTGGTGGTCCGACGCCCGGAAAAGTCCCACGTCCCGGTATTCATCGCGACACGCCATGAGGTGACCTGGCTTCCGATGTCCGGCCGGAACAGATGGACGACGTGCGCGTCGTCGAACAGCGCGCGGCCCGACTGATTCATCAGTGACTCTCTGATCTGCCAGTACTGAAGATTGACCGCGAACACGCCGCTCTGCGCACGACGAAGGCGCAGCGCCTCGATGTACGCGCCGATGTTCCCCCTCGCGAGCGGATTCCCAAGAAGCCCGAAGCGGTTCGCGAATCCGGGCGCGAACTGGGGATGCATGTACTCGTGCGGAATTCCAATGCCAGCGGCGAGCAGGAGTCGGCACAATTCGTAACTTCCGGTGCGCGGTGCGGAGCAGATGAGCAACGTTCGTCTGGCCGGTTCGGTGGCGACGACGTCGTAGGCGGATTCCGCCAGGTCGATGATGTCCGGCCGACGATCGAGAGGAATCTGTGATCGCTGGGCCACGGCGTCTCCGCAGGCACTCGGACCTACCGAAGCTTCCTTGAACTCGCGGGATTCTATCGACGGCGCCCGCCGGGCTCAAGACCCCGAGCGCTCCGTCGGCGCTCATCACCTCCGATCGCCCCTCTCCGCGGCGCGCCCCGCACTCCAGCTCCGCCGCCGCGGCATCGGGTTGCCCGGCGGCGTCCGTGCCTCCCGGACTTCGGTGCTTGCGGCGATCCGTGCGAGCCGCTATGTGCGGTCGAGCAACCGAGAGCACGCCCGCTCGACCTCGTCGATCGTGATGAGGCGAGTGCACAGGTTCTGCTGCTCGACGCACTCGACGAGCATGCACCCTCGACACGGCACGTCGTGATCGATGACGACGTGCCGAGAGCCGTACGGATGCCAACTCGTCCCGTGATCCCGCGCCGAGAATACGGCGACGCACGGGATGCCGGCGGCTGCAGCGAGGTGAAGCGCGCCACTGTCGTTGCCGACGAAGGCAACGCATCGGGACAACAGCTCCGCGGTTTCGCGGGGCGCCAAGCGGCCCGCCGCGACCGTGCCACGCCCCCAGGCGGCGACGAGGCTCGTGGCGAGCGCGCGATCCTCGTCGCCACCCACGACGATCGGCCAGACGTCGTGCCGGGCAACGAGTCGGCGGATCAACTCCGCGAAGCGCTCGGTCGGCCAGCGGTTGGACGGCATGCTCGTGCCGGGTGCGACCGCCAACCATCGAACGCGCTCGTCGATCCGCTCTGCCGCGGCGAATTCCGCGACACGGGTACGTTCACTCGCCGTCGGCACGAGACGAGGATCACCCGCGCTCGGCGCGATCGGCCCCGCCTGCGCCGGGCTGACGCGGAATCGCAGCAGATCGGCCTCGCGCAGGAGCCCGGATCGACTGGACCGCTGCAGCAGACGGCTGCCATCGGTGAACCCACGGAGTCGGGTCGCTCCTGCCAATCGGAAGAGGAGTCGATCCCGGGCGACCTGGGTGCGACTCCGATCGATCGGCGCGAGATAGATCGCGACATCGATGCGGTGGCGACGAAGGGCCCAAGCGGCGAACAGCGCCCGAGAAGCGCGACGAAGCAGGCCGCCGGCACCGCGTGCGACGCCATAGCCGACGAACTCCGCGAACCGACCCTCGGGTTCGAGCACCGTGCGAGGCGTCGCTCGGCCCGTCTGGTGGCGGTCATCGGAGAGCAGGACCCACTCGGAGTCGGGCCACGCGGACTGCAGGTCCCGGATGGCGGGGATCGCGACGAGCGTGTCCCCGAGGTGGCCCGTGCGAAACACCGCAATTCGGCGTCGGGGGGCCGATGTGCGGGTCATCGATCGGAGCCGGTGGGGGTCGGCGGACGCCGGCCGAGCGCCTCGTCCGGCGCGCGCAGCAGTCGCAACGTCAGCATCGACTCGTACAGGGCGCGCTCGTGGGCGTACCGGAGCGATGCCCGCCCTTTCAGCGGACCGCCCGCCCGGAGCCACGCCGCGACGAACATCATCGGGGCCATGACGCCGATGCGCCGCAGTCGGTCGCGGAACCGGAGACGATCTCCCGTGCGGATGCGTTCGCACTCCCGCCGCGAGTA
The DNA here is from genome assembly GCA_031401505.1 of Planctomycetia bacterium. Classification (GTDB taxonomy): domain Bacteria; phylum Planctomycetota; class PLA2; order PLA2; family JAEUHO01; genus JANNRO01. The sequence continues at coordinate 17,879 of JANNRO010000192.1, read as the reverse complement.
CGCGATCTGGGACGCGAGGTGCCGATCGATCGGTTTTCGATCATCGTTCATCACGCGCGCGCGGAAGCGATAGACCGGCCCGTCGATCGTGAACTCCTGCGTGTGCCCTCGATCGTCGACGCAGACCCGCGTCCGATCGAAGAGGCGCAACTGTCGGGGATAGAACGAGCCGAGCAGACGGCGCCCCTCGACCGCAAAAGCGAATGGCACGGTCGCACCGACGAAGGCGCCTGCGAGGAATCGATCCGTCAGTTCGGTCACGAACCGCGCGTCCACGCTCATGTCGGCATCGAGCGCGAGCACGAAGCGTGTCGTGATCGACGGGTGCCGGACGCCGAACGCCCATTGACGGCCGTGCGAATCGAAGGGGCGCGCGACGAGTTCGACATTCGCGAAGCGACGAGCGATCTCCTGCGTGCCGTCGGTGCTGCCGGAATCCACCACGACGACCCGCGAAGCCCACGCGAGCGACGCGAGCGTACGCCCGAGATTCGGGGCCTCGTCATGGGTCAGGACGACCACGGTGATGTCGGGCCCGGTTCGGGTGGCGGCGGTCGGCGAGTTCACGCGTCCTCCGTCGGGAGCTCGGGCTGGACGTAGACGTCGGGACACCGTCCTCCCGACAGGAGCGCATCGTATGCCGCGCGCATCCGTCTCCCGATCCCGCTCCAGGCGAATTCGCGCGAGACGAATTCGTATCCCCGCAGCCCCATGGCCTCCAGCGCCGCCGATGAAGCGGCCGTCGCGGCTCGAAGGCCGTCCGCCAGCCCCTCCGAGGTCGGTACCACCCACCAGCCACACCGCTCGCGCACGATCGATTGCCATGGCGCGGCGGTCGTGGTCAGCACCGGAATCGCTCGCGCCAGCGCCTCTGCGACGACGAGCCCGAAGTTCTCCGAACGGGTCGGGAGGACGAAGAGATCGGCCTGTGCGAACGCCGACTCACGCGCCTCGCCGTAGAGCGGGCCCGGGAATCGGACGGATGCCCCGACGCCGGATCGTTCGACCTGTGCCCGAAGCGCGGCTTCATGTCCGCCCTCGTCGGGCCCGACGACTCGGAGCTCCCAATCGATCGGGCGAACACGCGCCCACGCTTCGACGAGGTCGGGCAGTCCTTTCTTCGGATGGAGCCTCGAGAGGAACAGCGCGACCCGCGGCGAGCGCGGCGTCCGCGTCGGGGGCGCCTCGGGCACATCGACGCCGTTCGGGATCGTCGCGATCGGCTGACCGAAGCCGAGCGCCCGGATCGCGCGCGCCTCCGCCATCGACGTCGCGTGGAACATCGCGGCGCCGCGCAAGTCCCGATGCTGGTAGAAGCGCCAGGCGACCCGCTTGCGCCCGCGATGCCACCGGAGCGCCCACGGATCGAGCATCCCGTGAGGGGTGACCACGCGGGGCAGGGCGAGCCGTTTCGCGGTGCGGGCGGACGCATGATTCGTCGGGAGCCAGATCCCGTGGTCGTGGAGCAGCGTCGCCCCGAGGTCACGTGCTTCGCGCTCGAGGGAGCGCTCGAACTCTCCGGTTCCGGTCCATCGACCTCGCGGCGTGAACGCCACCCGACGCGGCAGCGCCGGCATCGGCTCGCCGGTTCTCAGGCGGCGGGTTACCAGCGCGACGGGCGTCGCCGCGGCCTCGAGCGACCGCAGGAGCGCCGGCACGGCCACCGCCGTACCACCGGTTTCGGCGTCGAGGCACGCGACCGAGTGAACGACGCGCGGGGTGGTCATGAACGTCGCCGACGGCCCCACGCCCTCGCCTGATCGAGGCAGCGTGCCAGCACGCCCGCCGCGCGCCAACCGATGCGCCGTGCCACGGCACGATACACGCGGAACGCGGGCGCCGCGGGACGGGTCGCGATGGCGCGCGTACCTTCGAACAGGCGCTCGGAGAGGGTCGCAAGCCCCGCCGCTCCGCACTGTCGGGCGACGGCGAACATCGCGGTCGTCAGCCACTCGAATTCGGGTCCGGCGAGGGGGACACCGCAACGTCGCGCGTTCGCCAGGATTGCTTCGTGTGCGTACGTCCATCCGATCAGCGCCTGTCGCGACAACGCGCGACTCGTCAAGTGATCTCGGCCCGTGCGCGAGAGCGTGCCCGTCAGGACGTCGATGTAGCAGAGTCGGGTGTCGGCCGCGGCCATCCTCGAGTCGTACTCGATGTCTTCCGAGAACCAGAGGGGCGTCCACGGGCCGACTCGGTCCACGATCGCGCGGCGGTAGAGGGGATTGAACGTGAACCACGGTCGATCGAAGAACAGCCTCGGGAACAGTCGGTCGATGACCGGGACGTCGTGGGGCACGACGTACTCGCTCCCGTCCCGGCGCCGGTACATCGCCTGCTCGCGCCCATAGCAGATGTCGCACGCAGGGTGTCTGCGCAGCGCCTCGACCTGGCTGCGGAGCTTCCCCGGGGCCAACGTGTCGTCACTGTCGAGATACTGGACGAATTCGCCGCGTACCAGGCCTCGGCCCGCCTCGCGCGCCGCGCCCGGGCCGCCCGCCCGCTCGCGGCGGATCGCGCGGAACCGGTCGGGGTGGCGCACCCGCAGCCACGCGATCATCGCGGGAGTGGCGTCGTCGCTCCCGTCATCCACGACGATCACCTCGATGTGCGGCCAGTTCTGCCCCAGCACGCTTGCGACCGCCTGCTGCAGGAGGTCCGGGCGGTTGTGGACCGGGATCACCGTGCTGACGAGATCGGGGATCAACACGGGGTCACGTACCGGACCGCCGCCACACGCCACGAACTTCGTCCAGCGCACGGGCGAGCACGCCCGCGGCCCGCCAACCGATCCGGCCCGCGACGCCCTCGTAGCGCTTCCACTCGATCGCATCGGGCCGCGGAGCGAGCCCGCGGGCGAGCGCGAACAGGCGACGGGAAGCGTCGACGAGCCCCGCGGCTCCGCAGCGACGTGCGTGACGGAAGAGTCGGCGCGAGTACGTCTGCATCTCCGGCGCGCCTCGCGCGATGCCGCACGTGATGGCGTGACCGAGCATCGCCTCGAACACCCGGGCTTGGGCCCCGAGCTGACGGCGTACGTGCGACGGGCGGCTGACGTGCGCGTGGTTGCCGCGACGAAGGCTCCCGGTCAGGATGTCCACGAAGCAGGGTCGGGCACCCGCCACGGCCGCGCGCCCGTCGTATTCCCAGTCCTGGAAGTTCCAGAGAGGCGCCCACGGTCCCATGCGTTCGACGAGCTCGCGTCGATAGAGCGGATTGAAGGTCTGCCAGGGCTTGCTGACGAGGAGGATCGGGAACAGCCGATCGAACTCGGGCGCCGCGCTCAGAATGCGTCGAACGCCACCGCTCCTCGATTCGATCAGCGTCTCGTCGCGACCCCAACACAGGTCGCAGTCCGGCCGGGCGCGCAGCGCCTCCACCTGGCGCCGGAACTTGCCCGGTGCGAGCAGGTCGTCGCTGTCGAGGTATTGCACGAACTCGCCGCGGATCTCACGCCGGCCCGCCTCGCGTGCGACCCCGGGTCCGCCCGGACGCGGCCGGCGCACGATCCGCACGAGGCTCGGGTGGCGTGCCGCGATCTCGGCGAGCACGGTCGGCGTGGCATCGCTGCTGCCGTCGTCCACGACGATCAACTCGATCGGGTGCCAATCCTGGGTCAACACGCTGTCCACGGCCTGACACAGGAGCGCGGGCCGGTTGTGAACCGGGATCACGATGCTGACCAGACCCGGGACGATCACGCGACGGATCCGACGTCGTCGCGCGCCGCGTCGCCGACGGGTGGCGTGGCCGAGTCGTCCTCGGAACGCGTGGTCGGCAGGCGAAGCAGACCGCCGGCGAAGAGTCCGAGCATCGTGAGCACGAAGGGGTCGCCGAACACCTGGTGTGCGATGGCGAAGACCGCGACGTTGCTCAAGAGGAACGCCGAGACGCCCGTCGCCACGTCGGTCATTTCCTCGTCGAGCGCGTGTGTCCCCGCGATGGCCGAGAGAACACAACGCACCGCGGCGAAGGCGAGCCACGCCATGAGCACGAGCCCGGGCACGCCGAGCTCCGCGAGCACCTTGCCGAATCCGCCCTCGGCCTGAAATCCCGTGAGTCGCCGCGTGCCCGCGCCGAAGTACTGAGCGCCCTGGCTGCCCGTGCCGGCTCCGCTGCCCAGAAATCCATTGCGTTCGTAGACCGCGCCGAGCGCCGTGAATGCGAAGTACTGGAAGCGGCCGGCCGTGTCGGTGTTCAATCGTTCGAGTCGACGCACGCCGGCACTCTCGCTCTCGCGATCGGCCCGTGCCACGCCTACCTGGAGCGTGGCGACGAGCACGGCGACGATCAGGACGAGCAGCGCGGCCCAGGCACCCGCCTGACGAGAACGTCGGAACAGCCAGCCGAGCGCCCCCCAGATCGCCAGGAACACGACGAACTGGACGACGTACTTGCGGCGAGCGGCGGCGACGAGTCCGTACGCCAGCAGCGGCGCGCTCGCGGCGAGGAACCAGAACGCCGATCGCCGCCAGGCGGCGAGCGCGAGCACGACCACCATCGAAAGACCCGCGACCGCGTGCCATCCCGCCATCTCCAGGCCGCGGAACAGGCCTCCTCGCGCGGCGACGGTTCGACCGTAGGCATGGACGTGGATGCCCTCGCCGACCTGCTCCAGCCACTTGTTCTGGGCGCTCGTTCCGGCGACGAGCGCGGCGCCGAGCATGAGTGCGGTTGCGACGATGTGGAACTTGGTCAGTCGCTCGAGATCCCCCCGCCGATCGAGGATGGAGAATCCGACGAAGAACGCCAGCACGGGCACCGCATAGGCGAGCAGGCCGATCGCCGCCACCGCGGCGCTTGCGGTCAACACGTACCCCCGCGCGAGTTCGACGACGACCCACACCAGGCAGACCAACAGCGGGAACACGAGGTGCCGATAGCGTTCCCGCAAGTCGCGCAGCGGGGTCGCCTCGTCGCGCAGCCAAGCACCCAAGAAGGTAGCCGCGATGCACGCCGCGACGACGCCGCTCATCCAGACGGGCTGCTCCGGGTACACCTTGCGGATGGGGTCCATCACGAAGCCGACCACGAGCGAAACCCGGATGCCCAGTCGTGCGCTCGCAAGACACGCGAGCACCGCGAGCACGATCAGGGGGATGACGAAGTCGATCACGCGCCCGGTCCTTCGGGAGGAACGGCTGATTTCGGGCCGGCGCGCAGGAGCCGCGGTCCCCGTGCGTACAGAGAGAGCGCCCAGAAAATGCCGAGGACTTCCGCGCACGCGGAGAACGGAATCCACCACGGTCGACGGAGGTGATGACGCGTGCGCACGTTGCGCCAGGGCCGGAGGAGGAACGATCGAAGCCAGCCGGACGGGCGGGAACGCAACAGGTAGTAATACTCGCCGACGGCGTGCGCGGGCCGCGCGGTCGTCAAGCGGTCGGCGAAAGCGCGTACACCACCGGCCTGCGCCTGCAGATGGCGCACCTCGGCGAGCGGATCGAAGAGGATGTGGGCCCCGGTTCGGAAGAGCCGCGTCGCGAGTTCGTGCTCGTTGCGGTACGCGACCTTGACGAAGCGCTCGTCGAAGCCGCCGAGCTCGATGACTCGCTCGCGTCCGATCGAGAAGTTGCACCCGATGAACTCGCCGATGTACGCCCGGGTGACCCCCGTGAACGGGCCGGGTCGCGGGGTCGTGGCCCTGGGCGGCACATCCCACGGTTGGAGCACGCGTCCGGCGACGACGCCCGGGTCGAACTCCCGATGCGCCGCGAGGTGGGCCTCGACCAGCGTCGGCGAGGGGATGATGTCGTCGTCCACGCACAGGACGACGTCCCCGCGGGCCACGCGGAATCCGTGGTTCAGCGCGGCGGGAAGCGAGGCCTCGCTCCGACGGAAGAGACGTACCTTGCCTCGCGCCACCCAGTCAGCGAGCGCGACCCGCGTTTCCGCCTCGTGATGTCGGGTCTGGTCGACGATCACGATCTCGTCGGCCGGTCGTGGCAGTGCGAGCAACGCCCTTACCGTGTCGATGAGCACGGCCTCGCGCCGCCACGTCGGGATCAGCAGGGAGATCGTTCGATAGTCGGCACCGCAGCGGCGCCGACTTGTGGCGGAACCTACGTCGGCCGCAATCATCGAACGACGTTCGACGGTCTGCACAGCGCCGTGCGTCGTAGCCCAGCGGATCCACGCTCGACCGTGGAATGGCCATGCGAGAGCCGCGTCCCGAAACCAACGACGGGCGGCCGCGGGATCGTCGTGGCGCAGACAGCTGCCGAGGAAATAGCGACCCTGCGCCCGTCCCCGGCGCGTAGCCCGTTCGGGAACGCGCGACGACAACTCGCTTGCGCGTGCGAGGACCGTCGCCTCGGGCTTGCCGGCCCGTCGCAGCGCCGCCGCTTCGATCGCGAGCCCGCCGAATCTCCGCTGGTCGGTGTTCTGCGCCCCGGAGGAACCGTCCGGCGAGATGCCTCGTTCCACGAGAATCTCGGGCACCGTGGCCAATGAACCGCGTTCCATCAGGCGCAGCCACAGGTCCATGTCCTGGGCGAGGCGGAACTCTCCGCGGTAGCCGCCGACGGCGTCATAGGTCCTCTTGCGGAAGGTGACTGCCGCGTGGGACGAAGGTCCCCGGAACCGCGCGAGGTCGAGCGTAGCGATGCCTGCACGTGCGTCGGCGTCCGAGGGACACTCGTCGAAGAGGAACTCGCCCCTCGGCGAGAGCATCCTCGTGCCGCATGCGGCGAGCGCGACGTCCGCGCGTTCGCGGAGCGGGGCCACCGTCCGAACGAGACGACCGGGCAGCCAACGTGTCGAGAGCCCGACGTCCTGTCGAGCGATGAACTCACCCATCGCCTCGGCGCACCCCGCGATCAGCGCGCGAGTCAAGCCACGTCGGGGTTGAGTCAGAATGCGTACTCGGGCGTCCCTCGCCGCATACGCCGCGAGCAGCCGGGGCGTGGCGTCGGTCGAGCCGTCGTCCACGACGATCACTTCGAACGAGACTCCCGTCTGCATCAACACGGAGTCGAGACTTGCGGCGAGGCACGACTCCGTGTTTCGCACGCCGACGACGACGGAAACCTCCGGAGGAAGGGACGCAGGGGAAATCACGTCCTCGGGTCGCTGCCTTCCGAAGTTTGGCTCGCGTCGCGCGAGCCATACGTCGCGCGGTAGCCGTACCCGTAGCCGTAGCGCGCGAGACTCTTCCTCGCGTCGAACGCGTTGAAGACGCATCCGAGCAGTCGGCCGCCGACGCGCTCGACGCGATCCCGAGCCGCCTGGACGGCGTCCGGGGTCGAGCGCCCGCTCCGCGCCAGCAGCAGCACGCCGTCCAGCTTCGAGAAGATCGCCGACGCATCGGCGGCGGCGAGCACCGGAGGCATGTCGAGCAGTACGTACTCGTACGTCGCGCGGAGTCCGGCGAGGAGATCGGCGAATGCCCTCGACTCGAGGAGCCCGCCCGGACTCGACGGCGTCCCGCCCGCGTGCAGCACGTCGAACTTGCCCGCGGCGTAGGGCCGGATCGACTGAGTCAGCGTCTGCTTCCCTTCGATGACGTCCGTCAGGCCGGGCGCAACGGGGCGCTCGAGATGGACGTGGGTGCTCGGTCGGCGCATGTCCGCGTCGATCACGATGACCTTCGATCCGCCGCCCGCGAGCGCGGCCGCGAGATTGAGCGTCGTGACCGTCTTGCCCTCCTGCTCGAGGGCCGAGGTCAACGCGAAGGCACGGATCGGCGCGTCGCCGCCCGCGAAGCGGAGATTCGCCCGGAGCGTGCGGTAGATCTCGGCCAACGCCGATCCCGGGATTTCGACGGCCGGCAGGCTTCCCGTGAGGCCCTTGCGTTCGGAGCGCGGCACGCTCTTGAAGACCGGGATCGCCGCGAAGAGCGGCAGCCCGGCCGCGCGCTCGAGCGCCTCCGGCGAGCGCAGCGTCTTGTCGCGGGAGTGGAGGACGAACGCCACGAGGGCCGCGGCGATCAGCGAGAGCACGATCGCCAGCGCCAGCGAGCGGGTGAGCACCGGATGGACGCGGAACTGCTGCTCGATCGCGTCGTTCAAGACCCGGACGCCGGGAGAGATCGAGGTCTGCGCGAGTTCGGTCTCCTCCTTCCACCCGACGATCTGCTCGTAGACGCGGGTCTCGGCGGCGACGTCGCGCTGGAGGCGCGCGATCGTGCGCTCTTGGTCGGGGAGCGCCTTCAGCTTCCCATCGACCTCGGTTTCGCCGGCGCGCTGCTGCGCGATGCGGGCTTCGAACTCACGGACTGCCCGCTCGTGGACGGCGACGCCACGCTCGCGGATCGCCGCGACGTGGAGGTTGTACTGCTCTCGGGCGATGGCCAGCTCGGCGTCCGCCTTCTTGACCTCGCGGTCTTCCGATTCCCGGCCGAGGCGGGTCAGCGTACCTCGCTCGATCTCGAGCTCCACGAGTCGCGAAGCGAGCGCCGAGGCCTTCGCGTCGGCGCCCGACGAGCCGAGCAGGACCAGCACACGGTCGGGATCCTTCGTCGCGACCAGCTCCGCGAGCGTCGTCCTCTCGGCTGCGAGCAGCTCTTCGGTCGTCAGCCGAGCCGCGAGCAGTCTCGCCGACTCGTCGATCAGCGCACGGGAACGCACGTCGAGCAGCGTCGTCCCGTTCGTGCGCGTGTAGTCGTCGAGCTTCGCCTCCGCGACTTCGAGGGCCGCGTGGACACGCTTCTCCTGGATCGCGAGCCAGGCGAGGCGTCGCTTGGACTGTTCGAGGGCCTCCTCGGTCTTCGCCGCGACGAGCGCGCGCGCGACGGCCTCGGCGCCGCGCTGTGCCTGCTTGGGAGAGGGGGCGAGAAACTCCACGTCCACGACTCCGGTTGCCGGCGCCGCCAGGACCGGATTGACGCCCGCCTGAATCCAGGTGGCCAGTTCTTCGGTGCTCCGCATCTCGACGTCGAACAGTCGGCCTCGAGGCTCGCCGGCGGTCACCGCCAACCGGATCGACGTTCCGTCGAGTACCAACGCGTACGATCCGTCGGGCGCCGGGCGTGCGTCGGCCAGCTGCGTCGGGTCATTTTCGCGCGTCGCGGTCAAGCGACCGTCCAGTGCCACGGCGAGTACGTACTTGCGGGCGCCGGCACCCTTCGACTGCGCAGGGGGGGGCGTCGCGCACCACGCGTCGATGGCGCACGGATCGGGGGCGCGCGAGAGCGCGCGCATCAGCACGTCCCACGGTCGCCACGCGTTGCGTTCCTCGACGATCACCTGGATCGGACCGACGCGGGAACGCTTGTCCTCGCCCCGCGACGCGTCGTCGATGACGACGGCCGTGCCCGCGCCGATCTCGGCTGCCCGCCTCGTCAGGCGTTGGGACTTCAGCACCACGAGGTTCGCCTGCACCGTCGCGCTCAGCGTGTCGTCGAAGTACCAAGGGTTGGCATTCGACGGGACGTCCCGTGCCGGGGTGAACTCGAGCGTGGCGGTCGAGGAATAGGTCGGAGTCGCCAGCATCAGGCGGATGGTTTGGGCCGCGAAGACCAGGAACCCCACGATGGCGGCGGCGAGCCAGCGCTCGCGCAGGATCTCGATCGCGTGCGAGATCGGGCGCGGAGCGACTGCGGTTCGACGGGGGTGAGAAGGGGCCGGCGTCGTACTCATGTGTGGCGGCTCGAGGGGCGGGCGGGGCCGGGAACGGCGGCAGGGACCGGCGTCCGCGTCGGTATGCCGTCGCGGCGCAGGCGCTCGTGCGCCCGCACGAGGTCGGGGATCTGGACGGAACGGTGCAGGTCGCTACCGACGAAATCGTAGAGCGCGGCGTCGAGGAAGCGCTCGGCGGTGGCGCGGACGTCGCGACCGTACGTGCCCGAAAGCGAGAGCAAGTCGAGTTGGAACTCCCAGCCGGCGGCACGCCACGCGGTCGTGCGCGTCGCGTCGCCGATGACGGACTGGACTCGCTCGGGGTGCGCCATCACGGGTCGGATACCCGACCGGAGCAGCCGCTTGGCGAGTGACTCGACGCCGACGACCGGATCGCGCAGCGGGAGTTCGACGAGCACGTGGCGCACGGCATCCCGGTGCGGCGCCGTCCATGTGATCAGCGTCTCATTAGCCTCCACCGCGTCGAAGAGCCGCTCGCCGAAGAGGTACTCGGCCGAGGGCACGACTTCGATCTCGACACCGTTGCGCTCGAGATCGCGCCGAGTGTCGGCCACGCGTGCCCCGACGTCGGCGAGCGCGCGTTCGTTGCCGAAGCGGAACTGATGCGGGGTCGCGTGGACGCGGCGCACGCCGAGTGCCGCGAGTTCGCGCGCCATCAGCAGAGATTCGGCCGAATTGCGGCTGCCCTCGTCGCACCCAGGCAGAATGTGGCAGTGCACATCCAGCGCGAGGACGTCTGTGGCGGGGGACATGGGGGATCTCATCATCTGGGACGTCGCCGATCGTACCCACGGTGACTCAGGTGCAACCGGTCTCGCGCGGCGGTGGCTCGCCCTTGACGGGACGCAAACTCGCAGCATCGGATATCTACCGAGGCGGAGCGATCACCTCGAGAACCTGCGGCGCGAGGATCTCGGCCAGTTTGTCGTAACCGACCGGCCCGAGATGGACCTCGTCGGGGGACTTGAAGCCCGACTCGCGGAGCGGTTGGTTGGCCGCGAGAACCGGCACGTCGTTCTCCCGGCAGACGGCCTTCATCGCACTTCGCATGTCCGTGATCGCCTCCCGGCGCGAGGCGTGAAAGCCGTCGTTGAAGATCGGTTGATCGACGATCATTAGCCTCGTCGGTGCCCTTCGGCACACTAGCGCCGCGAGCGTCAGGTTGTCGAGGTAGAAGGATTTGCCGCGCGCCGTCGGTGGCGGGATCTCCCACATCTTGGCGTTGACGTTCACAGCTGGCTGGTAGTGACGCGTGGCGATCAGTCCGACCAGCGACGACCGCATGTAGAGTTCGGACCAGAATGTTTTCGGCAGGGGCGCCATCACAAGGGCAAGATCGCTGTAATCCGTCGATGCGTTCACCCTACGTGACATGATCTCGACGTCGTTGCGCAGGTTCATCATGACGACGACTTCGGGGCGGTACTTGAGTAGGCGGAGGTGGAGGATTTGGACGATCTGGTGGCTCGTGTACGCGGGTAGCCCGGCGTTATAGACGAACCAGTTCGAGTCCCCGGACAGCCGACGAAGGTGAGCCTCAAGCCGGGCTGGGTATGACTCGGCCGACGTAGCCGTGCCCGATCCGTACGTGCTCGACTCGCCGACACAGATGACTAGTCGATGTCCCGGGATGCCCTTGATGTGTCGCAGTTCGCGGTCGTCGCGAAAGCCGTCGCCGTTGTGACGGCCGCCGCCATCGGAGCCGTACTTGACTTCGACGTTCGCACGGCCCCGATAGCCGGAAAAGGGGTCCTGCTCGAACGTCCAGTACCACCCCGTTCGGGCGTTCCACGACCGCCCGCGGACTGCATCGAAAATTCGGATGCCGACCTCGAGGAATACGAGCGTTGCGACCACGCTGAACGTGGCGAGGAGAACCTTCGATCGTCGTCGGGGGCGCGCGTCGGTCGTCATCGGCCGAGGATTCTAGTGAGAAGCGTCCCGACCGGATCCGGATCCCTCTGACGCAGGGCGCGCGCGCGGGCGGCGAGTCCGATCCCGCTCCAGTGACTCCGTTCGGCCCACGCGCGATTCATCGCGGCTGCGAACGATGTCACGGTCGGCGCTTCGGCGACGAAGCCTTCTCCCGGTTCGTCGATCCACTCGGTCAGCCCGCCGACGGCGGTCGCGATCGAAGGCCGAGCGCAGAGCATCGCCTCGATCGCGACGAGCGGGGTTCCCTCGCTCCGCGAGGGAAGGACGAGCGCGTGGTTCTCCCGCCAGATCGTCTCGACGTCGTTGACATGGCCGTGAAACGTCACGCGCGAGCCGATTCCGACATGTCCGCAGACCGCCTCCAGATAGGCGAGGTCGGAACCCTTGCCGTAGAAGTGGAGTTCGAAGCGTCGGTCGGCCCATTCCGCGCCCCCGAGCGCGTGGAGCAGAATCTCTTGCGCCTTGATCCGCGCGTCGAGACGGGCGACGCATGCGAACCGGACGACCGTGTCAGGCGGCCAGGGGAGCGCCCCCGGAGACGCAAGGTTCACCGGGCTCTGCGCGATGAAGGCCCGTTCGACCGGCATCGCCAATTGACGCTCCGCCGCCCGTCGATTCGACTCGGCGACGAATGCGACCCACCGTGCGTCCGCGAATTGTCGGTGGGCGACGGCGCGGTCGTCGTCGGACAGCAGATCACCGTCCGCATTGTGATGGCAAATCAAGGCATAGGGCGGCGCGTCCGAGCGTCCGAGGGCCGTTCGGAGCGCGAGATCGCGAGTGACCTGGAACGTGCCACCTTGATTGACGACGATCAGTTCCGGCATCCAGCGATCGAGCGCTCGCAGCCAACGGGTGCGAGTCCCACCGAACTCACGGACGGCTCGCTGGATCAAGCCCCGCCACCGCTTGCGGGGTCGAGCCCGCAGGAAAAGCCGCGCACCTCGCCGTTCGAGGTCATCCAGATGCGGGGCCGGTTCCGGTGTGCGGGTCGCGACGATCGCGACGTCATGGCCGTCGTCCAGCGCGCGGCGAGCGGTGTGCGTCCAGAGGAGTTCGCTTCCCCCCCAGGCGCAGTTGCTGAGCGTCGTCACGAACGCGATCCGCACGCTGGTTTGACTCCGTCGAGAACCGTCAAGTAGCACCCGACGTCCCGATCGGCAAGCCGGTGAAGGCGAGCCGGGCGAGCGCGCCGCGTCAGCGATCGCGAGTCGACGCCATCGTCCGACGGAGCTGGGGCGCGAGAATTGCCGCGAGCTTGTCGTAGCCGACCTTGCCGAGATGGACGTCGTGCGGCGACGTGAACCCCGAGTCATGGAGTGGCCGATCGGCGTCGAGCAGCGCCAGTCCATGGTCCCGGGCCGCCGCCTTCATTGCGTCGCGCATGCGTCGAGTCTCGCGGCGCTGTGCCGCCGGGAACGTGTCGTCGAAAATCGGTTGATCGACGAGGACCAGCGGGACCTTCGCACGCCGACACAGCAGGGCCGCCGTCGCGAGGTTGTCGAGGTAGAACGCGAGTCCGCGATCGGTCACCGGCTTCGCCCGTTCGGACGGCGAGTCGTGCCAGACGCTCGGCCGGGCGGCGACGAACCGGTTCGCGACGAAGCCGACGAGCGACGACCGCATGAAGAAGTCACCGACGGACGTCACGGGAATCGGCGCCAGTCGAAGGGGAAGCGATCCGTAGTCGGTCACGTCATCGATCCATTTCGCCATGTAGGCGACGTCGTTGTTCAAGTTCATCATGACGACCGCGTCCGGGCGATGCTTCAAGAGTCTCAAGTGGAGCAGTCCCACGGTCTCGTGACTCGTGTAACCAGGGACTCCCGCGTTGAAGACGAACGTCCGCTCGTCGTCGTCCAGCGCTCGAAGATGAACTTCGAGTCTCGCGGGATACGCGTCCCGGGCGTCGGGCGTGCCGATTCCGTACGTGCTCGACTCGCCGACGCAAACGATGAGGCGCCGTCCCGCGACACCCCGAATCCGGCCGAGCGTCCGCTCGTCGTGGAAGCCATCCTCGTTGTGGCGGATGCGGCCGGCCTTGCCGCCTCGAATGTCGACGTTCCCGCGACCGCGATACCCGAGGAACGGGTCCCGTTCCCATCCCCAGTACCAGGCCGTTCGGGCGTCCCACGTGTCGCCGCGCACGGTATCGACCACCCGAAGTCCGACCTCGAGCGCCAGCAGCGTTCCGATCAGCGCGGCGCACGCGAGCGCGAGCTTCGCTTTCGTTCGCAAGCGCGAGGTCGACGGCATTCGCCGATCGTAGCGTCGTGAGGTGAGGCCTCTATGCCGGCCACGCGGTGTCCTTGCGTCTGTCGGTGAGTCGAAACCTGCGATAGAGACTCAGCGGAGCGGCCCGGAAGCCCTCCCGGGTGATGAAGATCTTGTCGCCCTCCACGTCGTGCATCCGATCCTTCCACGTTCGGAAGTGAAAGTACCCGGTCTCCTCCTTGGAGAACGACTCGACGACCCGACCGTTCTCCCAGTACCAGAGTCCTCGGGATGCGTCATGCCGATGCGACGGCCGGTAGAGCGTCCGGATCGTGGCCGCATGCTCGCGCACCGTCGCGCTCATGCCCTGCTCGTCGAAGGTCATGGAGCGTGCGCTCGTGGCCGCCTCGCGATATGACTCGTTCCTCAGGAAGAGCGAATTCACGTCTGCGCGGTTGCGCCAGAACGTCAGCGGGCCGTTCAGCCGAGTGGGATGTGACGAGATGACGTCGTAGTCGGCGCTCGCTCCTTCATCGAGTATGTGGCGTCGAAGGTCCCCGAAGATGACGTCGATGTCGGCGTGCGCCCAGTACCCATACGGCTCGATGTGTTCGGCGAACAAGACTCCGAACATCGGTCGCAGGTCGCAAAGTTTGTACGGGGTCAGGGCGTCGGCTTCGAGCCCGAGCGTCGTCCGGATGCGCGATCGGATGTCGTCGAGCGAAGTCGGTATCCACCGCATGTTCGGATGAAGTGCCGGGGGACGGTCGTCACAGAGATAGAGAAAGTCGATGCTCGGATTGCGCGCCACCGATCGTGCGTAGACTCCGAACCAGGGCGGCAGTCTCCCGAGATACGCGGAGATCACGAGCGCCCTCGCCGAAGCGGGTGCAGTCGTCGAACGAGCAGTGGAGGGTGTTGACGGGGAGATGAGCGGCATCGTAGCGGTCCCGTCGTCGCACCTCGCGCGGCGCGCCCGCGGGGCCTCCCGCCACCTCGTGGCGAATCCCGCCCGCGAGAGCCGATCCCGGAGGCGTCGGAGCGGCCGAGTCATGACCATGAAATATGAATATACGATATTCAAACTTCATGGTAAAAATCATCCATGATTCCGCGCACCGCTCATCGCCGAATCGTCACCCGGTTGCTCGAACAGTACCCGGTCGTCGCCATTCTCGGTGCGCGCCAAGTCGGGAAGACGACGCTCGCACGGGAGGTCGCCGAGCGTCGCCGCGGCCCTTCCCGCGTGTTCGACCTCGAGAGCCCGCAAGACCGAGCCGTGCTCGCCGACCCCACGGCCGCGCTCGAGCCTCTCCGCGGGCTCGTGGTGCTCGACGAGGTGCAGAATCTCCCCGAGGTCTTCCCCGTCCTTCGCGTACTCGCCGACCGGCGGGGCGCACCGGCGCGATTCCTCGTCCTGGGCAGCGCCTCCGAGTCGCTGCTTCGGCAGAGTTCCGAGTCGCTCGCCGGCCGCATCGCGTTCCACGAACTCGGACCCCTCGCGCTCGACGAGACGGGCCCCGACTCGCTCGACGAGCTCTGGCTTCGCGGCGGGTTCCCCGCCTCGTTTCTCGCGGCGAACCACGAGAAGAGTTTCGGCTGGCGCCGCAATTTCATCCGCACGTTTCTCCAGCGGGATCTCCCGCAACTCGGCGTCAAGATTCCAGCCGCCACGCTCGAGCGCTTCTGGTCGATGCTCGCACACGTTCACGGTCAGATCTGGAACGCGTCGACGATTGCCGGCGGTTTCGGCGTCGCTCACGTCACGGTACGGCGCTGGCTCGACCTGCTTTGCGCGACGTTCGTCGTTCGGACGCTGCGTCCGTGGCACGAGAACCTCTCGAAACGCCAGGTGAAGTCCGAGAAGGTCTACGTGGCCGACACCGGACTGCTCCACGCGCTTCACGACATCGGTACGAGGGATCAGCTCCTGGGTCACCCCGTCGTCGGGCATTCATGGGAGTCGTTCGGAATCGAAACGGTCGTGCGCCGCCTCGGGGCGCGCCGTGACCAGTGCTACTTCTGGGCGACGCATCAGGGCGCCGAACTCGACTTGCTCGTCGTCGCCGGCGGTCGCCGCTTGGGATTCGAATTCAAACGAACGACCGCGCCGACGACGACGAGTTCGATGCACATCGCGATGGCCGATCTGAAACTCGAGCGGTTGGACGTCGTCTACGCGGGCACCCGCGAGTTCCCCATGGCCGATCGAATCCGCGCCGTGCCGCTCGACCGGGTGTTCGATCTTGTCGCGCCGTTGAGCGCCGAGGCTCGATGAGCGACCCCACGCGATGACGACGATCCTCGGACTCTCGGCCTTCTATCACGACTCCGCCGCCGCCCTCGTGCGCGACGGCGACATCGTGGCGGCCGCGCAGGAGGAGCGCTTCACCCGCAAGAAGCACGACGAGGCCTTCCCCGAGCACGCGATCGCGTATTGTCTCGAAGAGGCCGGCATCGGCGCGTCCGATCTCGACTACGTCGTCTTCTACGACAAGCCGCTGCTCAAGTTCGATCGCCTGCTCGAGACCTATCTTGCGTACGCGCCCCGCGGTTTCGGCTCCTTCCTGAAGGCCATCCCGCCGTGGTTGAAGCAGAAGGCGCACCTCCGCTCGGTCCTGCGCAAGGGACTCGGCGGCGCCTACCGGAAACGCTTCCTCTTCACCGAGCACCACGAGTCGCACGCGGCGAGCGCGTTCTACCCCTCGCCCTTCGACGAAGCGGCGGTCCTGACGATGGACGGGGTGGGGGAGTGGGCGACGGCGAGCTACGGCGTCGGACGCGGGTCCCGTCTCGAAATCGAGAAGGAACTCCGCTTCCCGCATTCGCTGGGCCTGCTCTACAGCGCGTTCACCTACCACTGCGGCTTCAAGGTCAACGCCGGCGAGTACAAGCTGATGGGCCTGGCTCCCTACGGCGAGCCCGTGTACGCCGATCGCATCCGCAAGCACCTGCTCGATCTGAAGGCCGACGGTTCGTTCCACATGGACATGCGGTACTTCGCGTACTGCGAGGGCCGCCGGATGACGTCGAAGGCCGTCGACGCGCTCTTCGACGGGCCGGCCCGCGCACCCGAGTCGCCGATCACGCAGCGGGAGATGGACCTTGCGGCCTCGATCCAGCACGTCACCGAAGAGGTCATGCTCGCCATGGCCCGCCACGTTCACCGGGCGACGGGGCAGAAGAACCTCTGCCTCGCCGGCGGCGTCGCGCTCAACTGCGTCGGAAACGGGCGCATCGTCCGCGAGGGGCCCTTCGAGCACGTCTGGGTCCAGCCGGCCGCCGGTGACGCGGGCGGCGCGCTCGGCGCCGCGCTGTTCGTCTGGCATCAGCTGCTCGGCAAGCCTCGGACGGCGGTCCCTTCCGACTCGCAGAAGGGCTCGTTGCTCGGACCGCAATCGTCCGACGACGAGATTCGCGCCCACCTCGACGCCGTCGGCGCGACGTACGTGCATCACGACGACGAAGGCCTGCTTCTCGATCGCGTGGCCGACCTCCTCGGACGCGAGAGGGTCGTCGGCTGGGTCCAGGGACGCATGGAGTTCGGTCCGCGCGCGTTGGGTGCGCGCAGCATTCTGGGAGATCCGCGCAGCCGATCGATGCAGTCGCAGATGAACGTGAAAATCAAGTTCCGCGAGTCGTTTCGGCCGTTCGCGCCGTCGGTGCTCGCCGAGCGTGCGTCGGAATGGTTCGACACGACCGAACGCAACCCGAGCCCCTACATGCTGCTCGTGGCGCCGGTCGCGGCATCCCGTCGCTTTCCGGCCGCGAGCGCAGACGCATCGTTGACGGGGCTCGATCGGTTGAAGGTGATTCGCTCCGAGATTCCGGCCGTCACGCACGTCGACGGTTCCGCGCGCCTCCAGACGGTCGACTCCGCCCGCTCGGGCCGGTTCCATCGCCTGCTCGCGCGATTCGAGGCCAGGACGGGCTGCCCCGTACTGATCAACACGAGCTTCAACGTGCGCGGAGAGCCGATCGTGTGCACCGCCGCCGACGCCTATCGCTGCTTCCTCGCGACCGACATGGACGCGCTGGTGATCGGGGCCTTCGTCCTGCTCAAGGAGGACCAGCCGAAATCCGAGTCCGACGCGCGGGCCCGACATCTCGCGAAGTTCGAGCTCGACTGACCATGATCGACCTCATCAAGAA
>JANNRO010000191.1:0-13000 GCA_031401505.1 Planctomycetia bacterium | reverse complement strand
ACCGGGACGGGGGGCGGGAGCTTAGCGACCGCTCCCGCTGACGGGTTGCGCAGGCGGCGTCTCGCCGCCTGCACCCATGCTGCGCAGGCGGGCCTGTCGCTCGGCCGCGAGCCGCGAGCGATCGACCGCCCGGAACTCGGTCTGGTCGAGGAAGCCCAGGCGGTCGAGCCGGTCGGATGCCGAGCCCGAGCCGCGCACGCATCCGGTGGCCGGTTGGGGGGCGCACTTGTCGCCGGTCGGGCAGCCCACGAAGTTGGTGAACGGAATGTCGATCTCGCCGACGAGTTCGTCGGCCTTGCGCTTGCGCTCGCACGTCACCGTATCGAGGTCGCGGAAGCCCCGATCGTCGGCGCGGATGATCGTCGGCGTGACGAAGAGGAAGAGGTTCGTCTGGAGATCGCGCTTGCCCGTGCTCTTGAACAGATTGCCGAGGATCGGGATCGTGCCGAGGAACGGCACTTGATCGACTTCGCTGCGGTTCGTGCCGCCGATCAACCCGCCGATGACGACGGTGTGGCGGTTGGGCAGCGAGACCGACGTGACGATGTTGCGGCGGAACTTGTCGGCGGGGATCTGCGTCGTGCCGATCGTCTTGGGTTCGCCCAGGAAGCCCGACACCTCGAGGTTGATGTTGAGCAGCAGGTAGTTTTCGTCGGCGATGTGCGGGCTGATCGAGAGCGTCGTACCCGCGGGCTCGAAGTTCTTGAAGCCGCCCGACGTGTTGCCGCCGCTCGTGACGGTGCTGTCGGTGGTCGCCTGTTCGTCGAGGACCTTGATCGTCGCGTCGCCGTTGTCGGTCACGACCACGCTCGGCAACTGGAGCACGCGCGTCTTCTTGATCGTGTTGAGGGCGCGGTAGATGAGGGGAACCTGACCGGCCGCGAAGATGCCGCCCACGAGTCCGGCCGGCGCGGCGCCGCCCGCGGTGACGAACGGCGGGGCGCGGTCGGTGAAGAGCCCGTCGCCGTCCCGGTCGGAGAACTCGGTCAACCCGAAGTGCGTGCCCCCGAAGCCGCTGGCCGAGGCGTGGGGCTGGAGGCCGTTGTCGTCGATCGCGCCGAGTTCGACCGCGAACTTGAACGAGTCGTCGAGCGAGAGCTCGAGCAGCGCCGCCTCGATCAGCACCTGCTTCTTGCGCTGGTCGATGATCTTGACGACCGACTCGATGCGTTTGAACTGGTCCTCGCTCGCGGCGATGATCAGCGTGTTGCTGGCCTTGTCGGCCACGATGGCGGGCTTTTCCTGATCCTGCGGGTTCGTGGCGATGTTCGGGTTCGCGTTGGCGCCGGCGACCCGCCCCGGCTGGTTGTTCGTGTTGCGCGACGCGGTCGACGTGCGCGAACTGCTCCGGCCGCCCAGACTCGATCCACCCGACGAGGAGCCGAAGAGCGACGTGCCGTCGATCAGCGTCGTCAGCACCTGCGCCGTCTCTTCCGCCAGGAGGTTCTTCAACTGGATCGTGAACACGACCTGGTTGATGTAGACGAGTTTCGTGTCGAGGTGCTCGACGAGCGCGGTGATTTCGATGATGTCGTCGGCGGTCGCGTAGACGATGATCTGGTTCGTGCGCGGGTCGGAAATGATGCGGGGCTCGGGATCGATGATGTCCGGGCTGCCGGGCTGCCCCTGCGGCACGTTGCTGATGCGCTGCTTGCCGGTGAAGAGATCCTGGAGGATCGGCAGGACGTCCTCGGAGAGCGCGTACACGAGCGAGAGGTACTTCTGCTGGACCTTCTTGCCCTCGGGCTGGACGTCCATCTGCTTCAACAGACGGTAGATGGCGACCACGTTGGGCGCGAAGTCGGTCACGACGAAGGCGCGCGCGGCCGGCACCTCCTGCACGCTGCCGATGTTGTTCTGCGTGATGATGCGCTGGAGCGCCGTGCGGGCGTCGCGCAGGTTGTCGATGTTGCGCACCTTGATCGTCGTGGCGACGAAGAGGCCGTCCTGGTTCTCGATCTCGTCGGCCTTCGCGTCGGTCAATTCGACGTAGACCGGCTTGTTCTTCAGGATGAACTGTGACGCGAGCGTGCGCGCGTCCATCGCGACGTAGACCTCGTAGCCCTTCGTCCCGATCGGGATCAGGATGATTTCCTGGAACGTCAGTACGGCGCGCAGCGTGTCGAAGATGCGCTCGTAGGGCGCCTTGAACTCGATGCCGCTGCCCATGATCTTCTTGGTCGTGACGGCTTTGTCTCCGTCGCTCCAGAGAATGGGCTTCTTCGTGATCTTCGACAGGTTGCGCAGCACGTCGGCGACGAGGACCTCGTCGGGCAGGATCAACGTGGCGATTTCGGGATCGTTCGGATTCTTGGGCGGCTCGGTTTTCGTCGGGTCGGGCTTCGGTGCGTCGGGGCCCGGGGCCGGCTTCGGGGGGTCTTCGGCCCACGCCTGATCGGAGGCCGATCCGGGAAGCGCCCATCTCGCTCCGGCGAGCAGCACGAGCGCCGCGAGCAGCATGCGGAGACCGCGGCGAGGAGCGGCCGTTGTGACGGACACGATGGCGGGGTCAGCGGCCGGGGGTTGAGCGCGGGAGACGACTCGGGGACCAGCAGCGGGGCGGAACGGCATCGTGCGTGATCCTCCTGCAGTCGGGCCGTCCCGACCGCCTTTCGGCCGATCGATCGAACCTCGAGCGCAACCCGATCGCGAAGCCAACGTAGGCGAACTCTCTCAAACGCCGGACGAACGCCGAAGTCTCGCCGGGGCCGAGGCTTGCGTCAAACTCGGACGAGTCGAAGGGACCTCGTTCGACCCACGTCCGGCGGACGACCCGCCGGCGTCGCGGAACCGACATGCCGTAGACGACGGATGCATCGGTCCGATTCCCGCGAAGGGGGAGGGTCGTTCGGTCTTCGGGGGTCGGCGCAGGACCGGGCGCCGGCGACCGCCCGTGGTATAGGAAACGACTCGACGTCGCGCGCTCGTCTCCTTGATCGGAGGCGGCCCGCATTTTCGGAGTCTCTATGGCCGTTCGGGTCCAGATCAAGAACAACGAACCTCTCGAGAAGACGCTTCGCCGCCTGCGAAAGATCTGCAACAACGAGGGGATCACCCGCGAGTTGAAGCGGCACGCATACTACGAAAAGCCGAGCGAGCGTCGCCGTCGCAAGGACCGCGAGCGCATCAAGACGATCCGTCTGTCCCAGACCCCCGAGGGGGGCGTTCGGGTCGGATGAGCGGGGAGATCGAGCCCCCGACGCCGGCCCCGTCTTCAAGGAAAGGGCCTTCGGCGAAGGGGTCTTCGACGAACGGGCCCGTCTCGGCGCCGGTTCTCGGACCCGACGGTCCGGGCCGTAGCGCCCGGTTTGCGATTCTTGCCCTGTACGCCGCGTCCGGCGCGGCCGGGCTCATCTACGAAGTCGCATGGGGGCGACGACTTTCGCTCGTGCTCGGTGCCACGGCGGTTTCCGGGGCCGTCGTGCTTTCGGCGTTCCTGGGTGCGCTCGGCGTCGGCGCGCGCCTCGGAGGTCGCGTCGCCGATCGAGTCCGGTCGCCGTTGCGGGCCTATGGGTTCCTGGAACTCGGAGCCGCCTTCTGGGCGTTGCTCGTTCCGTTCGTCATTCCCTCGCTCGAAGCCTTCTACGTCGCGCTCGCGCAGGATGCCGGCCAGGCACTGCGGATCACGCTCGCCTTCCTGACGGCGTGCGTCGCGGTCGGTCCGGCCGCCTTGCTGCTTGGCGCGACCTTCCCCTGCGTCTTGCGCACGCTGGCGACGGGCCCCCGATCGGTCGGCGCGTCGTCGAGCCTCCTCTACGGCGTCAATACCGTCGGCGCGGTGGCGGGCGCGCTCTGGGCGGGATTCTCCGGAATCGCCACGTTCGGCGTCGGGTGGACGTCGCGCATCGCGGCGTTCCTCGCGATCGTCGTCGGCGTCGCGGCCCTCCTGATCGCGCGTCGCGCGGAGCGGGTCCCCCCGATCGAAGCGACGGCCGCCCCCTCCGTCGGCCCGCGCGCACCGCGCACCGCCCTCGCCGCGGCGTTTGCCTCCGGTTTGATCGCGCTCGGGCTCGAGGCGGCCGGCTTTCGAATCCTCGTGTTCTTCATCGAGGGGTTCACGGTTTCGTTCGCGGCGATGCTCGGCGTGTTCCTGGCCGGGCTGGCGCTCGGGAGCCTCGTCGTCGGACCGCTCATCGCTCGACAGATGCGGGCCCCCGCGGCCTTCGGCGTGCTGCTCGTGTCGGCCGGCGCGGCCGTCCTCGTCCTCGGTGCGTGCGTTCCCTCGTTGGAGGGCTGGCTGCGCGGCGTGCGCGACGCGGCTTCGACGTCGGGTGATCCCGCGTCGGCGCTGCGCTGGACGGCGCTCTACGGGTCGTTCCTGCTGTTCTTCGCCCCGTCGTTGCTTCTTGGCGCCGCTTACCCGATCTGCCTGCGATGGGCGGGCGGGACCGACGTCCGCGGGCTCGGGGTGCGCATCGGGCGTGTCGCGCTGTGGAACTCGGTGGGCGCGGTCGCCGGACCGCTGCTCGTGCTCCTCGTCGGGCTGCTGTCGGGCGCCGGCACGAGACCGGGCGGACCGCTCCTCGCATGGACGTTGCTCGGGTTGGTCGCGATCGTGGTCGGCGCGGCGACGCTCCTGCCCTCGATCGGACTCCCTCGCAAGGCGATCCCCGTCGTCGGCGTGCTGGCGGGGTTGGCGCTCGGTTTCGGCGGGCCGGTGCGGGTGCTTTCGGCCACGCCCGAGGCGCTCGTGCGCGCGAGTCGCGTGGTTCGGGATCGACGGGGCGAGGTGGACGTGCGCCGGGTGCTCGTCGACGTGCGTGCCGACGAGACGACGACGGCGTCGGTGATCGAGTTGCCCTCCGCCGAGCGAATTCTCTATACCGACGACTTCGCCGCGGCCGCCACGGGATTCAACTATCCCTACATGCGGATGCTGGGGCATCTGCCCGGGCTCCTCGCGAGAGATCCGCACAACGCGATGGTGATCGCGTTCGGCACGGGCACGACGGCCGGATCGCTGGCCATCACCGCGCCGTTCGCGCGCATCGAGATCGTCGAGGTGAGCCGCGCGGTCTACGCGCTGTCGTCGAGGTTCGACGGCGTCAATCGCGGCGTCCTCGAAGATCCGCGCGTCGTGCGCCGGGTCGACGACGGTCGCCACGCGCTCCTGCTCCACGAGCCCGATCTCGACGCCATCACGCTCGAGCCGCTGATGCCCTACACGCCCGCGGCGCTCCCGTTCTACACGCGCGAGTTCTACGAACTGGCGCGCGATCGTCTCCGCGACGGCGGCGTGATCTGCCAGTGGGTGCCGGTGCACGCGATGCGCCTCGACGTCTACGCGGCGCTCCTGCGCACGTTCTTCGAGACGTTCCCGGACGGCTCGCTCTGGTTCTTCGAGCAATCCACCGTGCTGTTCGCCCGCAAGGGGTCGGACGCGCCGCCGATCGACGGCGTCGTCGCCCGCGCGAAGGGCCTCTTCAAGAGCCTCCACTTCGCGGGTTTCAGCCGCCCGACGGCGATCGGCTCCGCCTACGTGGCCTCGGGGCGGCGCGTACTCGAGGTCATCGACGACGCCTCGAAGTCGGGCGTCGAAGCGATGCGCACCCACGTGCTCGGTCCGCTCTCCCGGCGCGTGGTGACCGACGACGATCCGTTCCCCGAGTTCCATCCCTCGCCTCGTGCCGGGATCGTGACCAGCTACGAGGCCGACACGCTGCTGTGGCTCGAGGGCCTGATCGGCTCGGACGACGACGCGGCGAAGAACCCGCTCGCGGTCGCCGATGGCGTCGACACCGTCCCCGTCTTCCGCGCGACGATCAAGGCTTCGCTGGCGGCTCGATCGGCGGAGGCGCGGGGTGATTTCCTGTCGTTGATCGCCCGCGATGCGGAGGACCTCGCGAAGGCGCGCGCGAACTTCGAGGCCGCGGTCACGGGCTACGAGGCGACGTCCCGCGCGTTCGAGGGCGGCGACATTTCGCTCGATCTGCGTCGGGCGCGGCTCTCGCGGCGGTTGCTTGCGCTGGCCGCGCGCAGTCGGATGGCCGACGCCGATCGCGCGCAGCGGACGGGCGACACCTCGGCCGAATCGAAGGCTCTCGAAGAGGCACTCGCGCTCGCCGAGCGCGCTTTCGAAGTCGATCCCATGAAGGCGGTCCCGACCGAGCGGCCGCAGGCGATGGCGCTCGTCGCCGAGGTGCTCGCTCGCGCCGGGCGTTGCGCGGAAGCCCTCGATCGGCTTCGGGGACCGCGCACCAACTGGCCCCGCGACCCGTCGCTGTCCGACGTGTCCGTCTGGCTGTCGGCCCGAGTCTCCGGCCTCGACACGAACGCCCACGCATACGCCGATCGCGGGCTCGTCAAGCGGCTCGCATTGGCCCGGCCGTGCAGCGGCACCGCTCTCGGCCGCATCGGGTCGACGCTGAAGGAGTTCAGGAAGCACCTGACGGCGGGGGATGCGATCGCGTTCCGCAAGGCCGCCGCGCTCCTGCTCGCCGGTCGATCGGATTGGGCCGAGGTCACCGATGACGTCGTCGCGAGCCTTCGGGAACATCGAGACCCCCTGGCGCCCGACGTCGACGCCGAGCGTGCCGCCCTCGTGCGGATCCTGGCCCCTTCCGACGACCGCCTGACGACGTTGCTCGCGAGCGACGACCGCGATCGCCGCACGGCCGCACTCCGCACGGCCGCACACTTCGGCTTCGTGTCGACGAACGTCTGGGACGCGGTGCGGACGTCGAACGCGCGTTCGCCCGACGCGGCCCGCCGCGCCGAATTCGCCGAACTCGCGCTCGGCGACCGTTCGCCCGAGGTGCGCGAGCTGGTCGTCGAGTTGCTCGCCGACGCCGACGCGACGGTGCGCAAGACCGCATGGCGGTCGTTGACGGGAGATCTCTCCGACGAGGCCCGCGCCGCGATGGGTTACGACCCCGAGGGGCCCGACGCGGCGCGGGATGCGGCGTTGCCGGCCGTGCGCGCGAGACTCCTCGGCAAGACGAGCAAGACGAACTGACTCGTCGCCTCTCGCGACCGTCTACGCCTAGGCGTCGCGCTCGAGCCGCCTGATCTTCTCGACGCGCGCCGCGTGGCGTCCGCCGTCGAAGGGGGTCGCGAGAAAGAGGTCGACGAGCCGGGCGATGCGATCGTCGGCCAGCGACCGGCCTCCGAGACAGATGACGTTCGCGTCGTTGTGGCGCCGCGCCATCTCGGCGGTGAACTCGTCGTAGACCTGTGCCGCGCGGATGCCGTCCACTTTGTTCGCCGAGATGCAGATGCCGATTCCCGACCCGCAGAGGAACGCGCCGAACGGCGCGACACCCGAAGCGACCGCTCGCCCGCCTTTGGCCGCGAAGTCGGGGTAATCGACCGACGTCGTGCCGTCGGTACCCAAGTCCACGACGTCGTGGCCCTTCGCCTCGAGGTGCGCTTTCAGGGCGGACTTCGCCGCGAAGGCGGCGTGGTCGCTCACGAGGACGATACGGATGAGACGACCCCCGCGATCAAGAGTTGGGCGGCCACGTCGAGCCGGCCGACGAGGCGGCGGTAGACGAGCGAGGAACGACCCGCGGGGTCTTCGACGTCGTGGCCCTCCGGATCGAGCAGCCGGACGTCGGCGGTGCGGCCGGGGAAGAACGCGAGGATCTCCTCGAGTTGCCAGCGTTCCATGCAGACGATCTGGGTCGCGCCGTCCACGATTCCTTCGGAAAGCTTGCGGGACCTGTGTCCGTCGAGTTCGAGCGGCTTCACGGGCCACTCGCTCGCGGTTTTCTGAGCCGACGGCGATGCGGGGCTGCCGTTTTGCGCCTCGAGCCCGGCCGACGAGATGACGAAGCCGCGCGATTCGAGTTCGGACTCGTCGCAATGGAGTCGCTCGGCCAGCCGACGGGAAAAAATGGCCGCGGCGAGCGGGCTGCGATCGGTGTTGCCGGTGCAGACGAACAGCACGTGCGCTCGATGGCCGTCGACGAGCCGCGCCTCGGGGATGGCGCCCGCTCGCAGCACCTGGACGTCCGTACCGACGACCTGGACGACGCTGCTCGGGACGCCCCCCTGCGCCGAACCGCCGTCGATCACCATGTCGAGCTCGCTCGGGAACTCGCGCAGCACGGCTTCGGCGGTGGTCGCGGGCGGGTTGCCCGATCGATTGGCCGACGGAACCAGCAACGGCACGCCCGCTTCGCGCACGAGCCGACGAGCCAACGGATGGTTGGGCAGGCGAAAGCCGGTCATATGACCGTCGACGTCGCGCAGCACGAGCGTCAGCGGGCCCGGCCAGAAACGCGCCATCAACCGTTCGGCGGCCGCCGGGACGGCGGGACAGCGTTTGCGCACGTCGTCGAGATCGTGAACCATCACGGTCATCGGTTTGTCGCGCGGGCGACCCTTGAGCGCGTAGAGACGCTCGACGGCGGAGGGAATCGTCGCCGCGACCGCGATGCCGTAGACGGTCTCGGTCGGGAACGCGACGAGCCCGCCACGACGCAGGATCTCCCCGGCGCGCCGCAACTCGGCTGCGACGTCGGATCGATCCTCGACGCTGACGATTTCGGTGACCATTGCCGTCGGAAGGATACGCCCCGACGCGCGGACGTGTCGGAAGTTTTCGGCCGTCGGCGGGCTAGGAGGACGGCGAGAGCGCCGGACCGGACAGCGGCAGGCGGAACACGAAGTCGGTGCCTTTGCCGACCTCGGTGTCGAATGCGAGGCTTCCGCCGTGCTCCTCGGCGATGCGGCGCGCCGTCGGTAGGCCCAGCCCGGTCCCGCCGCGCTTCGAACTGTAGTACACCTCCCAGACCCGCTCGCGCCACTCCTCGGGGATGCCGGGGCCGTTGTCGATGACGTCAATGCGCGCGGTGTTGCCCTCGAGGCGCGTGCGGACGATCAATTGGGATCCCGTCCGGCCCTCCGTACCCTGACCCTCCATCGCCTGGACGGCGTTCAGGAGCAGGTTCATCAGCGCCTGTTTGACCAGTCGCTCGTCGAGCGGCACGAAGGGGAGCCTGAGATCGGGGTAGAAGACGAGATCGACCTTCGCGCGCGCGCACTCCGGGGCGAAGAATTCGGTGGTTTCTGTCAACACGCGGTTGAGATCGACCTCGGCGACGTCGAGACGACGCATGCCGGCGTAGCGGAGGAAATCATTCAGGATCTCCTCGAGGCGCGCGACCTCGCGCCGGAGCGTCTGGATGCGTTCGAGGGTGCGCTGGGCTCGCGACGACTCGTCACCCTCCCACTCCTCTTCCATCAGCTGGAGGTTGAGGTTGAGCGTCGACAGCGGGTTGCGAATCTCGTGGACGAGCCCACCGGCGACCGCGCCGAGGAACGCAAGCCCCTTGGGAGGGGGGGTGGGGCCCGGGGAGGTGGGGGACGCGTTCGCCACGACGCCGAGCGTAGCCGGGGCCTGCCAGATCGCGCGGGGTCGGGCGGAAGGGGGCGCGGGATGGAACGCCATGTGCAATAGCCTGACAACCTGTCATGAGACAGGATGTCAGGACCGGCATCCAACCCCCCGTGCCCCCCAAAGATCAAGCACCCGTCCCGCTCCAGATCCTCGTCGTGGAAGACGATCCGGGTCACGGCAAGGTCGTCGCCGACGCCCTCGAAGCCGTGGGCCACCGGGTGACCGTCGCCACGAGCGGCGTCGACGGACTGCGTCTGCTCGAGACCTCCGACCCCGACCTCGTGGTGACCGACCTCCGACTCGAGGACCGCGACGGGATGACGATCGTGACCCGATGTCGGGAGTTGCGGGCCGATCGGGCGACGCCGCAGTGCGTGGTCGTGACGGGCTACGGGACCGTCGAGGGGGCGGTGCGCGCCATGCGCGAAGGCGCGCTGACCTACCTCCAGAAACCGGTCGACCTCGGTGTCCTTCGGCAGACGATCGTGAGCGCGGGCGAACGCATCTCCCTCGAGCGCGCCAATCGCGAACTGCGCCGCACGATCGACAAGACGTTCTCGTTCCCCGGCATCATCGGGGAAACGCCCGCGATCCAGCGCGTGCTCGACGTGATGCATCAGGTGGTCGACACCGACGCCACCGTGTTGATCCTCGGCGAGTCGGGGACGGGCAAGGAACTCGTGGCCCAGGCGCTTCATCGCGAGGGCCCGCGGCGCAATCGACCGTTCGTGCCGCTCAACTGTGCCGCATTGGCCGAGGGCGTGCTCGAAAGCGAGTTGTTTGGGCACGAACGGGGCGCGTTCACGGGAGCGGTCGCGCGCCGCAAGGGGCGATTCGAAGCAGCCGACGGCGGCACGCTGTTCCTCGACGAAGTGGGGGACATGCCGCTGACGTCGCAGGCGAAGCTCCTGCGCGCGCTCGAGTCGGGCGAGATCGTGCGCGTCGGGAGCAACGACCCGCTGCGCGTCAACGTTCGATTGGTCTCGGCGACCAACAAGAGCCTCGAGAAGGCCGTCCTCGACGGGCGCTTCCGCGAGGACCTTTTCTTCCGGCTGCGTGTCGTGACGGTCGAGCTTCCGCCCCTGCGCGAACGGCTCGCCGACCTCCCCGCGCTCGCGCAGAACTTCCTGACGGCTGCCGCCGAGAAGCACGGTCGCCCCGCGCGCCACCTCTCGAAAGAGGCCCTCGATTTGCTAACCGTCTATCGCTGGCCGGGCAACGTCCGGGAACTCAAGAACGTGATCGAGTCCATGGTCCTCCTCGGACGCGATGCCGCGTTGGGCCCCGAGACGGTGCCCGTCTACGCGCGAGCGGGTCTCGATCGTCGCGACCCGATCGCGTCGCTGACGGGGCGACGGCTCGACGAGATCGAACGCCTCCTCGTGACCAAAACGCTCGACGACGTGCGTGGCAATCGCGAGCGGGCGGCCAAGCTTCTCGGAATCAGCACCCGCACCCTCTATCGAAAAATCAACGAATACGGCATCTCCGGGCCCGATGACGGCATCGAACTCGTGGACGCCGTCGAACCCAAACCCACCTAGTCCTCATCCTCTCGTCACCCGTTCGTAGCGCCAGAATGGCGCGACGATGCCATGTCGATTCGACATGGTCCGGCGGAGTGTCGCGAAAGCAGCGCCGGCCTGCACCATGCCCGGCCCTTCGGAGACAGCAAGCACCATGGCGGATCGCATCATCGGCATCGACCTCGGCACCACGAACAGCGTCGTGGCGATCATGGAGGGCGGCGAGCCCCGCGTCATCGTGAACGCGGAGGGCCATCGACTGACCCCCTCGGTCGTGGGCTTCGCCGAGAACGGGGAACGCCTCGTCGGCCAGGCCGCCAAGCGCCAGGCGGTCACCAACCCCAAGAACACGATCTACAGCATCAAGCGTTTCATGGGGCGACGCCACTCCGAGGTCACGGGCGAGGAGAAGTTGGTCTCGTACAAGGTCGTCGGCGGCCCGCAGGAACTCGTGAAGGTCGAGATCCGCGGCAAGTCGTATACCCCGCCCGAGATCTCGGCCGTCGTCCTCCAGGCGCTCAAGAAGGCGGCGGAAGACTACCTGGGCCAGCCGGTCAAGGACGCCGTCATCACGGTGCCCGCGTACTTCAACGACAGCCAGCGTCAGGCCACGAAAGACGCGGGCGTCATCGCCGGATTGAACGTCAAGCGCATCCTGAACGAGCCGACGGCGGCGGCGCTCGCGTTCGGGCTCGACAAGAAGAAGATCGGGAAGATCGCGGTCTTCGACCTGGGTGGCGGCACGTTCGACATCTCGATCCTCGAGATCTCGAAGGAGGGCGTGTTCGAGGTCCTCGCGACCAACGGCGACACGCACCTGGGCGGCGACGACTTCGACCACGCGCTCGTCAACTGGATCGCCGAGGAGTTCAAGAAGGAGACGGGCATCGACGTCCGCCAGGACACGATGGCGCTCCATCGCGTGCGCGAGGCCGCTGAGAAGGCCAAGTGCGAGTTGTCCTCGGCCGTCCAGACCGAGATCAACCTGCCCTTCATCACGGCCGATGCCGCCGGTCCCAAGCACCTGACGAAGACGCTCTCGCGGGCGAAACTCGAGCAGTTGATCGAGCCGATCATGCAGCGGGTCAAGGGCCCGTGTCTCAAGTGCATGGAAGACTCGAAGCTGAAGGCCTCCGACCTGACCGAAGTCATCCTGATGGGCGGCAGCACGCGCATCCCGCTGGCGCAGGCCTACGTGAAGGAGATCTTCGGCCGTGACGGCAACAAGAGCGTCAACCCGGACGAGGGCGTGGCGCTCGGCGCCGCGGTCCAGGGCGGCGTGCTCTCGGGCGACGAGACGTTGAAGGACCTCCTGCTCCTCGACGTGACGCCGCTCTCGTTGGGCGTCGAAGTGATGGGCGGGATCATGCTCACGCTGATCGCGCGCAACACGACGATCCCGACGAAGAAGTCGGAGGTGTTCTCGACGGCGGCCGACAACCAGCCGCAGGTCGAGGTCCACGTCCTCCAGGGCGAGCGCAAGATGGCCGTCGACAACCGCACGCTCGGACGCTTCATGCTCGACGGCATTCCGCCGGCGCCCCGCGGCATGCCCCAGGTCGAGGTCGCGTTCGACATCGACGCGAACGGCATCCTGAACGTCCACGCCAAAGACAAGGGCACGGGCAAAGAGCAGAAGATCGTCATCCAGTCCTCCTCGGGTCTTTCGAAGGAAGAGGTCGAGAAGATGCGCGCCGACGCCGAGGCGCACGCGGCCGACGACGAGACGCGCGCGACGCTCGTGACCGCACGCAACAAGGCCGAGCAGGCGGTCTACGAGATCGACAAGATGCTGAAGGAGCACGGCGACAAGGCGTCGGCCGAGGTCAAGGCGACGATCGAAGAGAAGAAGAAGGCCGTCGTCACCGCGAAGGCAGGGGACGACCCGAAGGCCATCGAGAAGGCGGTCGAAGAACTCTTCGAGTCGAGTCAGGAGATCGCGAAGAAGCTCTACGAGGAGGCCGCGAAGACGCAGGCCGCCGCGGGTGGCGCGCCCGGTGGCGACGGCGAGCCGCCCGAGAAGACCGACGACAAGGACGACGTCATCGACGCCGGCTTCGAGAAGAAGTAGCCGCACCATCACCGCCGATCGGGGTCAGACCCCGATCGGCGGTGATCGGGATGCGCGAAA